>NZ_NCGH01000030.1:0-35403 GCF_002281505.1 Sphingomonas sp. 28-62-20 | reverse complement strand
TCGGTCGGCTGACGTGCGCCAGGGAATGATCGTCAGCTACTGTCTCGGGTGGCTCAAGCCCTATGAAAATCAGTGGCTGGTATATCCCCCGAATGTGGCGCGGACATTCGCCCCCGATCTTGCGGCGTTGGTCGGATACCAGCAACACAGGCCCAATCTGGGCAATTATGAAGGACGCTGTCCCTCGATCCTGCTCAGCGCAAACACGCTGGAGCCTCTGGGCGCGGTGGACGCCCTGCGCCCTGACCAAGAGGCAGCGCTCGCCGAATTCTTGAAGGAGCAGCGCCGGATTGGCGCCGCTCCGCGTGGCGCATGATGCTGGTAGCGATCCCCCTTTGTGGGGGGATTGCTCAAAATGCGTCCGCCGGGCTCAAAAGAGTAGTGATTTTCGAAGGATAAACGTCGCCGCCTTTGCTTTGCACTGTGCTGCGACAAGGAGGAAAAGATGCAGCGCTGGCGTCCCGTCTTCGCCGCCCCGTTATTGGCGGTCTGCTTGCCGATAGCGCCTGCGCAGGCAAACGATCTCGGTTGCCAGGTTCTGCTGTGCCTCTCCAATCCTGGTGGCGCGACACAGTACGGCGCCTGCATTCCTCCCATGACGAAGCTATGGCAACGCCTGGCAACCGGGGGCTCGTTCCCAGGTTGCTCGGGTGGCGGCGTTGCCAAGACCAAAGTGTATGATAGTGATTCCGCGACCCGCCGCCGAGTCGTGATGACGTTCAACGACGGGCATCAGCAGACATATTCGTTGGCGAACATCGAAGGCCTGCCGGCAGCTGCGACTGAGCCGGGGACCACGCCACAGTGATCCTCGAAATCGCAACCGTGGTCGCCTTGTCGCGCCAATGCGCCCCATCGGTTGCGGTGGAGACCCTAGTTTCTTTGGTGCACACCGAGAGCCGCTTCAATCCCTACGCGATCGGCGTCAACGCCAAGGGGGTGAAAGCGCCCCACCCGGTCGATCGCGCTTCGGCGACCGCAGCCGCCCGATCGCTGATTGCCCGAGGCTACAACATCGACCTCGGGCTTGGCCAAATCAACAGCGCCAATCTGCGATGGCTCGGACTTTCTGTCGAAGACGCCTTCGATCCCTGCCGCAACCTTGCAGCGTCCGCTCGCGTGCTCTCGAGCAACTACCTCGCCGTCGCGCAATCGAGCCTTACGACCGAGGCGGCCATCGCGACGGCCATGTCGATGTACAACACGGGCAGCCGCTCGCGTGGCTTTGGCAACGGCTACGTCGGCCGCGTCTACGCCTCATCGAGCGTCGTCGTACCGGCGATCCGAAATGAGCTCGTCAATGCCACCGGGCCGTCGACTGCACGCCCGCCGATCGCGGTGACGCCAGCGGCAGAGCCAGAGCCAGAGGTAGCGCGGACACCGGATACTCGGATGCCATGGGACACGACTGCAGGCGCGCAGACGGCGACATTGATGGTCTTCGGGGGGGCCTCCAGCATTTCACCGAAAGGACAAGTCGAATGACCGCCCAAGCTACTGCTCCAAGGTCATGGCTCACACCGCGGCGTCGCTCGATCGCGCAATATCTCGCGCTGTTGGTCGCCGTTTGCGCAGTGTCGTTGCTGCTGACCGACCCGGCTTATGCCCAATCAGCCGATGGCATCACGTCGATGGCGGAGAACATCAAGACCTGGCTGACCGGCACGTTCGCGAAGACGATCGCGGTGATCGCCGTCGTCATCGTCGGTTTCATGTTCTTTACGGGTCGAGCAAGCCTCGGGCTCTTAGTCACGGTCATTGTCGGCATCTTCATCGTGTTCAGCGCGCAGTGGATCGTCGATACCATCACCGGCGGCGCGTGAGTACGCGGCGGTGGACGACGAAAAGCTTAGGGAAGAGACCCTCTTTCTCGCCGTGACGCGGCCGACGATGTGGCTCGGGGTACCGATCGAGGCGTCGCTGCCCATCGCGCTGGCCGCGTGCCTGACCCTCATCATCACCGGTAACCCTCTCTACGCATTGGCGCTGGCCGGCGCGTTTCTGGCGATCGCCAGGCTGATCGTGCGCCACGACGCCAATGCGTTTCGCCTGTTGTGGCTATGGACGACGACCAAGGCCCGTTGCCGCAACCGCGGTTGGTGGGGAGGAAGCTCCTATTCACCGCTGCCCGTCGATGGCGCCAGGCGCAGGGGATTTGCCCGTGGCTAGTCGCGCCTCCTCGTTGGGCGGGGCTTCAGCCCGGACACCTTGGCGGATCCTCAAGAACGAGGCCGACCCCGCGCGCTACCTGCCCTATGCGCGCCACATCAACGATCACGTGATCGCGCTCGACGGCCGCGATCTCATGATGATGTTCCAGCTCGACGGTCTCGCCTTCGAAACAGCCGATCCCGTCCATCTCAACGACTGGCACGAGAAACTGAACGGCACTCTGCGCAATATCGCGGACGATCGCCTCGCAATCTGGACGCACATCGTCCGCCGCCCCATCACCGATTACCCGGAAGGCGAGTTCCGGTCGGCCTTCGCAGCCGATTTGGACGCAAAGTACAGGGCGCGCGTCACCGCCAAGCGCATGTTCGTCAACGAGCTATACCTGACGATGATCATGCGTCCTTCGGTAGGCTCGGCAGATCGCACCGGCGTCCTCCTGCGCCGCCTGTCGACAGCGCGAAAGGAAGGCCAGGAGGTCGATGAGGACGAACTCGCCCGTTTCGAGGACAAGGCCCGCGACATCGAGAAGCTGCTGGCCCGATGCCGGCCGCAGCGCCTCAGCCTCTATGAGCATAATGGCCTGATGTTCTCACAGCCACTCGAGGTGCTCGAACTGGTGATGATGGGTCGCGCGGCTCGGGTGCCGCTGGTCCGCGGTCATCTTGGTTCCGCCATATACGGTGAGCGCGTCATCTTCGGCCGGGAGACGGTTGAAGTACGTGCGCATGATGAAAGCCGTTTCGTTGGCCTGTTCGGCATTCGCGAGTATCCGGCGATGACCCGCCCTGGCCAGTTGAACGCCCTCCTCTCGCAGGGCTTCGCCTTTGTCGTTACACAATCCTTCGCGTTCATGGGAAAGGCGCGGGCGTCTGAGCGCCTCCGCCGTCGCCAGAACCAGATGGCTTCGACTGAAGACGCCGCAGCCAGCCAGGCTCTTGAGCTGGCCGATGCCGCCGATGATCTGCAGAGCAATCGTTTCGTCTTGGGCGAGCACCATTTCTCGCTCGCAGTCTTCGGAGAAAATCAGAAGCGGCTTGCCGAGAATCTCTCGACGGCGCGGGCTGCGCTAGCCGATGCCGGTCTCGTAGCCGCACGGGAAGGCCCGGCACTCGAGGCCGCTTTCTGGTCGCAGCTTCCGGGCAACTTCGCGTGGCGCGCCCGGCCCGCGGCTATCACCTCGCGAAATTTCGCCGCCCTCTCGCCATTCCATACCTTCCCCGCGGGAAAGCCCGATGGCAATCATTGGGGCGCGGCGATCGCGCTGATGAAGACGGCGGCGCAGTCTCCGTTCTACTTCAATTTCCATGTCAACGATCTCGGCCACACGCTGATCATCGGACCATCGGGTGGTGGCAAGACCGTCGTCCAGAATTTCCTGATGGCGCAGCTCGAGAAGACCGGCGCGCAGCAAATCTTCATCGATAAGGACCGCGGCGCCGAGATCTATGTGCGGTCGTCGGGCGGGACATACCTCGCCCTTAGGAATGGTGTCCCGACGGGGTTCGCACCGCTCCGCGCGCTGGAGCAGACTCCCGGGAATATCGTGTTCTTGGGGCGGCTCATCCGGCACCTCGTCACCCCCGCCGGTAGCCAGCTCGGCGTAACGCAGGAGCGCATGATCGACGAGGGTATCCTCTCGATCGGACGGCTGCCGCCGGAACAGCGATCCATCCTCGCGTTGCGCCAGCTGCTCGGCCAGCGCGATCCGGAAGGTATCGGCGCGCGGCTCGAAAAATGGTCGCGCGGAGGTGCTCTTGGCTGGGTATTCGACAATGACCGGGACGAGCTGACGCTTGAGGCCAGGTTCATCGGCTTCGACATGACGGACTTTCTCGACAATCCCGAGATCCGCACCCCGCTCATGATGTATATGTTCCACCGCATCGACGCGCTGCTCGACGGCCGGCGCCTGGTTATCGACATTGATGAATTCTGGAAGGCGCTCGGCGACGATGCGTTCCGCGCTTTCGCCCAGGATGGCCTCAAAACCTATCGCAAGCAGAATGCCTTCCTGGTGTTCGGCACGCAAAGCCCGGCCGACGCGCTGCGGTCCGACATCTCGCACAGCATCATGGAGCAGGTCGCGACCAAGATCCTCCTGCCGAACCCTCACGGCCGCGAGGTGGACTATATCGACGGCCTCGGCCTCACACGCGCCGAATTCAAGCTGATCAGGAACGATCTTATACCGGAGAGCCGCCGCTTTCTCGTCAAGCAGGGTCACGATTCCATCGTCGTCGAACTCGACCTCGGCGGGCTGTCGGACGAGCTCGCGGTCCTTTCAGGCACTACGGAAACTGTCGGCATCCTCGACCAGGTCCGGCGCGAGCACGGCGACGACCCCGCCATATGGTTGCCCATCTTCCACGAGCGTCGTCGAATTACCACCCGAAGGAAAGGATAAAGGTCATGAGAATAATTCAAGTGCTAGCGATAGCCAGCGGACTGGCAGCGTCGGTGCCGGCTTATGCGCAGGGCATCCCGGTCTATGACTCCAGCACGTTCCTGCAGACGCTATCGACTGTGAAAAACACTTTGGCGATGATCGAGCAGGGCAAGCAGCAAATCTCCCAAGCGACCGATATGTTCGACAGCGTCAACAAGCTCACGAACGTCAACCAGATCGCCTCGTCGCTGAACACCGACGCGGTGCGCCACCTCCTCCCGAGTGAGGCGCGAGACATTCAGCGCCTGATGTCCTCGGACATGGCTGGGCTCGGCAGCCTCGGATCGGCAGCAAATCGGATCCGCAGCAGCAACCGCGTGGCATTGCCCGACCTTCGCCCCGACGCCACCGGCTTCGAACGGACGAACCGCGATGCCATCTCACGCAACGGAGACATGGCGGCGCGCGACGCGGCGATCGCCGAGGCGGCCTACGGTGTGACCACCAAGCGAACGGCGGGTCTAGAGGAGCTTCGATCCTCGCTCGACACGGCATCGGACGCCAAGGACGTGATGGATATCCAGGCCCGGATCGGGGTCGAAAACGCGCACATCCAGAATGACGCCGTGCAGTTGCAGGCGCTCCAAATGCGGCAGGCGGCCGAAGCGCGGCTCCGCTCCCAGCGCGAAGGTGAGGCTGGCCTCGCAAAGCTCGAACAGAGCCTGGGTAGCCGACCATGAAGCGTGCCGTCGGCACCTGCGCGATCCTACTGACGATCCTGGTCGCCGGCTGCGGACAGTCCGCCGGCAAGGCGGAATTGAAGTCCGATCCTAAGCTTCGGTCGCAGATCCTTGCGGCGTGCGCGGACGGCACTCATACCGACGCGCAAGAGTGCAGCAACGCAAAGGCGATCGAGAATGCGGACAAACTCGACCGCTCGCTTGGTCCCAAATAGGCGAAGGCTCGGTCATGGCGTCCACACTCTTCGCGGATATCTACACCAACATCGACGGCAAGCTCGATCTTTTCCTGAACGAGCGGCTCAACAATGTGATCGATGTTGTGCGGGGGCCGCTGGCGCTGGGGCTCGTGATCTATATCGCCTTGTTCGGTTACATGGTCATGCGCGGTATCGTCAGTGAGCCGTGGGGCGAACTCTTCTACCGGATGGTCAAACTCTGCCTCCTGTACGTCGCGGCGACCACGGTCGCCTATTCCGATTGGATAACCAACCCGCTCTTTCACGGGATGCCAGACACGATCTCGCAAGCGCTTGCCGGCAAAACCATCACCAGCGTGGGCGCCGTGTTCGACGACTATTTCGGTCAGGTCGACAATATCGTCCGGATCATCCGGACCGAGGCCGAAACATATCTCGACATCAACCCGTGGAAGCTCGTCCTGCTGACGTTGGCGATCCTGATCTACGGTCTTGCCGGGCTATCGGCAGCGATCGGCTTTGCAATCACTGTCTTCGCAAAAGTCGCGCTCGCCGTGGTGATCGCGCTCGGCCCGATCTTCATTGCGCTCTCGCTCTTCGAGACAACCCGCCGCTTCTTCTACGGCTGGCTGGGACAGGTGTTCAATTACATCGTGCTGATGGCGGTGATCATCGCCATCACTACCCTCATTACCGATCTCGGCGCAACGGCACTGGCAACCGCCGAAGGCACTCCCGATGTGACGATCGGAGCGGTCCTGTTCTCGGTCTACATCTTCCTGGGAACGATCTTCTTCTTCCAGGCGCCTTCGATCGCCACCGGCATCGCCGGCGGTGCCGCCGCCGGTGTCGGCGCCTTCGCCGGCTCGGCCTGGGGAACGATGGCGGCACCGTTTCAGCAGAGCCGCATCGCCCGCAACAGTCGCAACCTTGAACGGGCCGCTCAGCGCGGCGGTTCGGTCAGCCGCGCATGACAAGGAAAAACCTATGACGAGGTCCTCCTCGATAGTCCGATGGCTTCGGCGTTCGACAATCGTCATCACCCTGCTCCCGGCGTTGGCGAGCGGGGCATCGGGGCCAAAGAAGCTGCCGGTTTGCAACGGCAAGCACCTGCGTGACGCGAACATCTATGGAAGCGTTTTGCCCGGTTCACCATTGCCGGCCGTGGTTGCGCCCCCGGCCCCGCCACCCGTGCCGCAGATCAAGCAACCGATCGAAGGCGGGACACCGCCGCCGCCGGTTCCCGACCCCGCGCCCGAAAAGACTTCCGCGCGGACGGATCCTCGATCCTTTGGGAGTTGCTGACCATGCGCAGCCAGGCGGAGGGCGTGCCCGCAAAGGACGCCGAGCTCTATTTCGGGCAGGCACGATCCTGGGATCAGGATCGCCAGCGCAAGTCGCTTCGATCCGAGCGCATAGCGTGGATCGTGGCTGGCCTGGCGATGATCGTGTCAGCTGCGGAGGGGTTCGCGCTCGCGGGCCTTGCCCCGCTGAAAACCGTCATGCCGTATATCATCCGGGTCAACCAGACGACGGGCGCGGTGGATGTGCAGACCACCCTCACCCAGAAGCCGATGCGCTACGACGAGGCGGTCACGAAATTTTTCCTCGCGCAATATGTCAGGCAACGAGAGAGCTGGTTGCCGGCGGCGGCCGAAGAGAATTTCAGGGCCGTCACCATCCTGTCCGAGCCGGGCGAGCAGCAGCGCTGGGGTCGCTTTTTCAGTTCGAACAACGCGGCGAGTCCACAGGTCGTCTGGGGCAAAGGTGCGGTGGTCCAGGCCCGTGTCCGCAACATCGCCTTCATCAATGACCGTGTTGCCAACGTGCGCTTCACCCGCACGGTGCAGACCGAAACGGATACGCAGAGCAGTGATTGGATCGCGACGGTGACCTTCCAGTACACCAACGCGCCGATGGCGGAGGGCGACCGGTACCGTAACCCGCTTGGGTTTCAGGTCCAAAACTACCGCGCCGACCCGGAGGTGGTGCGGTGAAGCGGCTGATCCATCTCGCAGGCATCCTCGCGCTCGTCGCCGCGCCTGCCCTCGCCGAGGATACGCCGCGCGCGGGACCCGCAGACCAGCGCGTGAAGTTCGTCGAATATCAGGAGACCCAAGTCTACCGCATCGTCGGCACGTTCCGCACGGCGACGCAGGTCGTCCTCGGTGCCGACGAGACGATCGAGCATGTCGCACTCGGGGACACGGTATCTTGGGAAGTGGCGGTCGCCGGTCACATCCTTTTCCTGAAGCCACGCGAGCGCGCAGGTCCAACCAACCTTATCGTCACGACCAATCGCGGCGGCGAGCTTCGCAACTACGCGTTCGAGCTGACGACGCGCCGGGGGCCGATCGGTCGTGGCAGCAGTAACACCTTCTTCCAGGTCCGTTTCCGCTACCCGCGTGATGAAGCAGACCGCGCGGCCCGGATGCGGGCGACCCAAGAGGCGCAACGCGTCGCGGCGCTTCAGGCGAGCGTCGTTCGCGGTGCGCTCGATCATGGTGTGATAGAGGGGCCGCGCAATTTGAATTACAAGGTCCAGGGCTCGAGCGACCTCCAGCCGTCGGAGATCTCCGACAACGGCCAGTTCACGGTCCTGCGCTTTCCAGGAAACCATGAGATTCCGGCGATCTACCTTGTTCGGCCGGATGGCTCGGAAAGCCTTGTCCCGTTCGATGTGCGAGACGAATTCGTTGTGGTGCATGCCGTTGCGGCTCAACTCCGACTGCGCCGTAACCGAGAGGTGCTGTGCATCTATAATCTGGCACCGACCCCTTACGGTGTCGACTACGGCACGAACACTGCGTCGCCGCATGTCGAGCGCACCATTCAAGACCCGAAGGAGTGAGCGCGATGGACGAATCTGCGCCTGAGGACCGTCGTCGCCCGCATGGCGATCCCACGCCCGAGCGCGACGAGATCATCCGCGAACGCGGTATCGACCCGATCGGCGGCATGACGCCGGCGAAGCGCAACACAGCGCTGATCTTCGCCGGCACGGCGATGGTGCTCGGCATTCTGTGGGTGAATTCGGGACCGAGCAAGAATGTCAGCAGCTTGATGGCGAAACCCGAATCAATGGCACGGCGACCCGATCTCGCGGCGCGCGAGACGGTCGCTTATGATGCTGTCGCTGCAAAGGCCAAGCCGCTCGGCCTAGCAGCCGTTGATCCCAACGCGCCGGTCATCAACCCACCGCCTGGTGCACAGGTCGTCGGCCCTGATGGCCAGATCGTACCCGCAATTCAATCGGGAGCGGCCCCGGCCGCGGCACCGCAGAACAATCGCCAGAACCTGGCCGACCAGGCACGGCGATCGACACTGATCGCCTATGGCGGCCGGGACGCGATGCGCGCTTCGGGAGCCGGGACCAGCGCCGATCCCGCCCAGCCAGAAACAGCCGGCGATGGATCTGCGGGCCAGGCCGCCCGCGGCACGCCCAATGCGCTGGACGCGCTTCGACAGAGTTCCGCGGTCGGCGAAGCGCGGGCCTCGATGCTGCCGAACCGCAACTATCTCGTGACCGCCGGAACGCTGATCCCGTGTATTCTCCAGACTGCCATGAACTCGGCGCAGCCCGGCTACACCTCCTGTTTGATCCCGCGCGACGTCTATTCCGAAAATGGTCGGGTGGTGCTGATGGAGAAGGGCACGAAGGTGCTCGGCGAATATCATGGCGGCATCCAGCAGGGGCAGAACCGTCTCTTCGTTCTGTGGACGCGAGCCGTGACCCCGCAGGGAGTCCGCATCGACCTGGCGTCGCCCGGCTCGGACGCGCTCGGCCGAGCGGGAATAGCCGGATCGGTCGACACATTCTTCTGGGCGCGGTTCGGCAGCGCATTGCTGCTCTCCTTGGTCGACGACGCCGCCTATATCGCCGGTCAATCGGTGTCGGGCGGCAGCAACAACTTCAACAACACGACGCGCACGCCGAGCGAAGGCGCGGGCATCGCACTCCAGAACAGCATCAACATCCGCCCCGTGCTCAAAAAGAATCAGGGCGAGGAAGTCGGGATCTTCGTCGCCAAGGACTTCAACTTCGCCGACGTCTACAATCTTGAGCTGCGGCGCTGACGTGAGCGATACCGCCGTCCTGCGCCACTACCTGGCACCGATCCTGCCACTGCTGGAGCCGGTCGAGGTGACGGAGCTTGTGATCAACAAGCCCGGCGAGGTCGGCATCGAGGATCATCAGGGCTGGCATTGGCATGATGTCGCCGAACTCGACAGCGACTGGCTCGCGACGCTCGCCGTCGCCGCCGCGAGTTTCACCCGGCAGGACGTCAATGCAGAGACTCCGATCTGCTCGACGATATTGCCTGGTGGCGAGCGCTGCCAGATCGTCATACCGTCAGTGACGCCGACCGGGGCGCCATCCTTCACGGTGCGCAAGCCCTCGCGCGTCAACCTCGCAATCGATCAACTCGCCAACACGGGACTGTTCAAGGGCACGCGCTCTGCCGCACGCGGGCTCGGCGGGGTCGATGCGCAGCTGGTAGCGCAACGCGATGCCGGTGACTGGCCGTCCTTCTTCAGGACCGCCGTCGCTGCCCGCAAGAACATCCTGGTCAGCGGCGCGACGGGGTCAGGCAAGACCACCTTCGCCAAGGCGCTGATCCAGCTGATCCCGGCGCATGAGCGCTTGCTCACGATCGAGGATACGCGCGAACTCGTCGTCGAGCATCGCAACGTCGTGCATATGGTCTATTCAAGCGAGCGGCAGGGTCTGGCCAAGGTTGGCCCCAAGCAATTGCTCGAAAGCGCGCTGCGTATGCGCCCCGATCGCATTCTGCTGCAGGAGCTGCGCGACGGTACGGCCTTCTTCTATCTGCGCAACGTCAACTCGGGCCATCCCGGCTCGATCACGACGGTCCATGCCGGCTCGGCCATGGGCGCATTCGAGCAGCTCACTTTGCTGGTCAAGGAATCGGAGGGCGGGCGGGATCTCGCCCGCGACGACATCCGCGGGCTGCTTCGCATGCTGGTCGACGTCGTTGTCCAGACCCGCAAGCACGCCGGAAAGTTCGAAGTCGAGGAGGTATATTTTGATCCGCCTGTCGGACGCACGACCGCTCACTAAGGTCGCGATCGTCGCGGGGGTTCTCGCGGCAGTGCTCATCCTCTGCGCCTTGTGCGCGGTGCTGGTGGCGCTTGTCGGCTTGAAGCAAATCGGTCCGCGTATGCAGATCACGACGGTGCCCGCGTGGCTCTGGTACTATCGCGGCGATCCACTCCTCCACCTGTGGCTGCAGCGGGGCGCGCTGGTCAGCGGCGCCATCGCGTTCGTCATCCTGCTCGTCATCCTAAAGCAAGGGCGCTCGCTGCACGGCGAAGCGCGGTTTGCGCGTGAAAGCGAGATCCGGCACGAACTGCTGCGCAGCAAAAGTGGCATCATCGTCGGCCAGAAGGGCGGCCGTTATCTTGTGTTCGGCGGGACCGAGCATGTTCTGCTCGAGGCGCCGACGCGTGCCGGCAAGGGCGTAGGCGTGGTCATTCCGAACCTTTTAAGCTGGGCCGATTCCGTTGTGGTGCTCGACGTGAAGCGGGAGAATTGGGACATCACCGCCGGCTTCCGGGCGCGTCACGGCCAAAAGGTCTATCTGTTCGACCCGCTCGATCCCGAAGGGCGGACCGCACGGTATAATCCGCTGAGCTTCATCGATCGTCTCGACGACGTCGACGTGGTCAACGAACTCCAGAAGATCGGCGGCATGCTGTTTCCAGCACCCGAAAAGGCCGATCCCTTCTGGGCTGAAGCCGCGCGCGCGGCCTTCGTCGGCGTCGGCGCCCTTGTTGCGGCGAACCCCGCCCTCCCCTTCACGATCGGTGAAATCTACCGGCGGCTGACAACCGGCGATCCCAAGGTCGAGCTGCCCAAGGTCGTCGAGGAAGCGCAGAAGCGCGGGCAGCGCCTAAGCCAGGCCTGCGTCTCGGCGTTGAGCGACTTCACCTCCGCGTCCGACAACACCTTCTCCGGTATCAAGCAGACGATCACCTCGAAGCTCAGCCTCTGGCTTAACCCGTATGTCGATGCAGCGACGTCGGAGACCGACTTCGATCTGCGCCAGGTCCGCCGCGAGCGGATCTCGATCTATCTGGGCGTATCACCAGACAACATCGACCGCATCGCGCCGGTGTATAATCTCTTCCTGCAGCAGCTGATCGACCTCAACACACGGGAGCTGCCGGCCTCAGGGGGCCAGGTGCCCGTCCTCCTGCTGCTCGATGAATTCGCTCGGCTGGGCAAGGCACCGGTGATCGCGTCGGCCTTTTCCTATGTCGCCGGCTACGGGCTACGCTTGTTGCCGGTAATCCAGAGCCGCTCGCAACCGCGGGGAATCTACGGTGCGGACGTCACCGACGAGATTATCGCCAACTGCGGTCTGGAAGTGGTTTTCACACCGAAGGAGCTGAGGGTCGCCAATGAACTCTCCGAGCGGCTCGGCTTCTTCACGATGAACGTAAAGTCGAAGAGCCGGACTATCCATGGCATGCTCGCCAATCGCAGCATTTCAGAGTCGGATCAGCGTCGGGCGTTGATGATGCCACAGGAACTGATGCAGATGCCAAAGGGCGAGCTGCTGTTGCTGCGCGGCGGTATCCCCCCGGTCCGGGCGCGCAAGATCGAATATTTCCGGTCGCGCCGGTTTACGAGCCGGATCTCGGATCCACCCAAGGTAGCACCGCGCCCGATCGTGATCCCGCAAACGAAGCCAGGGTCGGCGACAGCCACCGGAGCTGCCGGTTCGGATGTCCTTGGCCAAGCGATCGAGGCGAAGCGCGCGGCCCTCCTCACCCTGCCCCCCACCGAGGAAGAGCCTCTTGTGACCCGTACGCTGACCGATGACGAACTGTCCGGCTATGCCGAGATCACAGACGACATGCTCGTCCTGGGCGAGCTCGAGGAGCTTCCGCCCCCCGGGGACGAAAAGGCGGCGCTCGCTTTCGTGATGGCAATGACAGCGCGCGCGGTCCTCGAACCCGATGATGATCCCGAACCATCCAAGGCTCTAGTGACGGAAAGGCATGATCATGGCCGATGAGGACAAGGCAGTGGCGCCCAAGCCGCGCGCCAAGACCAACAGCGTCGCCGTTGATGACAAGGAGCGCGGCAAGACGCCCGCGCCAGCGGGGCAAGCGCCTGAGCCCAAACCGGTCGGGCCTGCGGTTGGCGAAGGCCGCGGGGGTGAGCCCGCCCGGAAACCAAAAGCTCCCTCGGTGGAGGCCGGCGATCTGCCCGAGGCGGTGCGAAAGCGCTACTATGCAGACAAGGCCAAATGGTCGGGCGAGCCAGCCTTTTTTACCTCGGCCGAAATGAAGGATCCGGCGTTTCGCGATCAGGGCCGGCGGCTCGTTACTGCAACCGAGAGCCAGGAGGTTGTGAAGGATCTCGTCGCCATCGCGCAGCACCGCGGTTGGGAGCGGATCCATGTCACAGGGACCGACGCATTCCGGCGATCAGCCTGGCTTGAAGCCGCCCAGAAGGGCCTGGAGGTCAGAGGCTACAAGCCGAACGATCGCGATCTTCAGGAACTTGACCGACTGCGTAGCGATGCCAGCAAGAATACGATCGCGCCAATGATCGGCCGCGATGTCGCCGATGCCCGTCAGTCGACGCCCGCGGGTTCGTCGAACGACCCCGGAGCGTCTGGGCGACAAAGAGGAGGTCGCGCGGATGAACGATCACTACCCAATGACCGAGCGGTCGACAGCCAATTGCGGGTGATGGAAGCCGTGATCCGGCGTACATTGTTCGATAATCCGGAAGCCGTGGGCCGCGTGATGACAGTGGCGCGCGCGCAGTTCGATGCCCATGTTGCCGCCGGCCGCACGATCCGCCCGGCCATCGTCCGGGATACGAGCGCATCGATGCAACGCGGGGCCGAGCATGCGACCGGGCAACCGCGCGTCGCGCCTGTTCGGCAGGTCCGGGACCACAAGCCGCCGGAACGCAATCGATCGCGGTGAGAAGCTGGCAGGAGAGTTTGCAATTCCTCGCGATTGTTCGCCCTGCACGGACATAATTGGCGCATCATAAACTCAGTAGAGGAGGCGACTCGTCGCCGGCGGCCGCCTGGACGCAGATTCCAGAACACGGTCCCGCCGGGCCTGAGCGTCGGCGCGAGCGAAGCTGCCGAATGACGCGCACCGTAATGTCGAGGTGCGAACCACGACCTAGCCAATTTGTGTGGGAAATCTGTGCCCCGGTGGTATGCTGGCAGGGACGACCGGGGGATACCCGGTTCGTACGGCCACAATGCAGTCCACTTGGTCCAGGACGACACTCAACGCCGCCATTTAACAGCAGGTATCTTTTTAACAGTAGTGATGTTAAATAGCCGCTGTGATGTTAGATAAGCGAACACATGCCGGTCTTGATGCGCTGGCCGCAGCCGCCGATGCCTACGTCGAGACGGCGTTTGGCATACGCATGGGGCTAGAGCCTGCGGACGGCAAAGGTCTCCCCCATTTCCTCCTTGATCGCTATCGAATCTGGCGAGGCCAGCTGAATGGTGAGCCGGCACTTCTCGTGGCGATGCGAACGCCCGGACAAGGTGCTACCGCCAACTTCATCAAGCATCGCGACCTGCTCCGACAACAGCTGGGGGTTCGCCTGGTCCTCCTGCTGCTGGAGCACGTGCCAGCAGTCGTTCGTCGTCAGATGGTGGAGCGTCAGATCGGGTTTTTGGCTCCAGGTGCGCAGCTTTACGTTCCCGAAGCGTTGCTCGATCTGCGCGAGCGCACGCCGCCTAATCTTGCGCCCGCAAACGAGCAATTCGGCCCGAGTACCCAGCTCCTCATCCTCGCGAGCCTTCTCGGCGAGGATCTCAACGACGTGAATCTGACCCGGTTGGCGGAACGCTTTCAAGTGGCAATCATGACCATGAGCCGCACCCTGGACGAACTTGAGGCGCTTCAGATCGCCAAGGCGCGCCATGTTGGGCGTCAACGCCGCCTACAGTTGGTCGTGCGCGATCGAGAGCTTTGGCAGGCAGTGGAGGGACGGTTGCAGTCGCCCGTGCGGAAGGTCCGCACCGTAAGAGGAACCCTGCCCAGCGAAATTGCACCCCTCGCAGGTGAAAGCGCGCTTGCTCATTACACGATGTTGGCGGAGCCGCGTTTCCCGCATCGAGCCGTCGCGGCTGCGCAGTGGAAGCAACTCCAACAGAGCCTGGAGCTTAGAGTCGGGTTTGAGTTCGACGATGACGATCGAGCCGAACTCGAGACCTGGAGCTATGATCCTCGCTCGTTGACGCGGGAGCCGGTCGTGGATCGGCTCTCACTGTATCTTAGCATGCGAAATGACCCTGATGAGCGCGTGGCTCAGGCAGCACAGCAACTTTTGGAGCCCTTTGGATGGTAACTGGTATCGATCGTTTTCGCGCGCATTTCGAGGGGTATGACAGTCAGTATGTGCTGATCGGCGGGGCGGCCTGCGAGCTGCTGATGGATGCGGCTGGATTGGATTTTCGGGCAACCAAGGATCTCGACATCGTCCTGATCGTAGAGGCGCTCGACGCAGCGTTCTCCGAGCGCTTCCTGAGCTTTGTCGAGGACGGTGGATACGAGATCCGCCAACACAGCCAAGGGACGCGCGTCCTCTATCGATTCCAGAAACCTGCGAACAAAGCCTATCCGGCCATGCTCGAACTCTTCTCCAGAAAGCCGGAGGGGATTTCCCTCGCCGCGGATAGCCACCTGACCCCGCTCCCCATCGACGAGGAAGCCGCCAGCCTGTCGGCCATCCTCCTCGACAGCGGCTATTACGAGTTCCTCAAGACCATGGTGCGCCCCCTCGACGGGATTCCGGTGCTCGACGAGGCAGCCATCATTCCGTTCAAAGCGCGTGCCTGGCTCGATCTCAACGCACGGCGCGGCGCCGGCGAGAGGGTCGATGAAAAGGACGTTCGCAAGCATCGTAACGATGTCGCCCGGATGTTGCAGCTGCTCGCCACAGACGCAAGTTATGCGCTGCCATCGACGGTCCAAAGTGACATGATCGATTTCGTCGCAGCCCTGTCGAGCCAGGAGGATTTCGATCCAAAGCAGTTCGGCGTGAACATGACGCGCGACATCGTCGTGTCCCGTCTACAAGCGGCCTATCGTCTCTAAACCGGCGCGCTGCATGGGGGGCGCCTCCGGTCGAGAACAAAGCGCCGAAGAGCTCAAAGCCTCCAGGAGCTCGAACGGGCTGATCAGCCTTCGCCCGCCGTCGCAACGGACGTCATCTTAGCGCTCGCGATCACGAGGTTTCGGCGGCCCGCGATCTGGTGATGGATCATCGGCCTGCGGCCGGTCGCGTGCGCGCTCGACGCCACTCGATGCCGCTCGCTCCTCCATCATGATTTCGCGCGCACGCTGAAGGCGCCGCGAGACCGCGGGCGGCATCGCCGCCACGAAGCTGGTGACATCCTCCGCGAGCGCCAGGTCGTCTTCCTTGCCGGTGGCGGCAAGCGCGGCGGCCGCCTGAGCATAAGCGGCCCGAATAAGTTTCTGACGGCCGAGCGCCGCCACATCCTCCGGTCGCCGCTCGGGATTGGGCGAGCGCGCAAACTCGGCCGCGCGCTCTTCGGTCAGCCGGCTGATGTCGAGCCCCCTGCCCTGCCCGGCCGTCCGGGCTTCTAGATGCCGGGCCGATGAACGAACTCTCTTTTGGACATGCCCGCGCGCGCGGCGCGGCGTGGCCTCGGCCGCGATACCGCGCTCTCGGAGTTCATGGGCGAAGCTTTCGCGAAAATGGTGAAGGTCGGCCTTTCGCGGATTGAAGCGCGACCCGTCCTCGCCCTGGTTGGCGACCGTCAGATGGACATGAGGGTGGTCGGTATCGGTGTGAAGCGCGATCGTATACGCAAACTGACCTTCGAACTCGACGCGGGCGAACGCCTGCGCCGCATCGACAATCGTCGCGGCGTCGGTCGTTCCGCCCGGCATCGACAGAATCATCGATGTCGAGATCGGTCGGTCCTTACCGTAGATATTCATTGCCTCGTCGAGCATCTCCCAGTCGCCGGCGAGGGCCTTGAGCCGCTTCTCATCCGTGATGATCTCCCCCTCACTGCTGCGGACCTCAAGTTTGCCGTGTCGGCTGACGTATCCGAAATGCTCACCAAGGTGGGTTGCCCCGCGCTGCTTGCCGGAGATCTTGACCATGACCTCGGGTGCCTTGCGCACGATCCGCTCGAGCTTTGCGCGCGCCTCGGCCTCCGACAGGTTCGGCGAGGTGCCCGTCCCTCCCCTGCCCTTCCCGCCCGACGATATCCGCAGCGTCCCGCCCTTCAGCGTCCGCTTGCCTCCGGTCGGCGGTCGCCACGCTTCCATCAGGCTCGGCAGCGGGAGGATGTCATCGTCATCGCTCACGACGGCGTGTCCCAATAGGACGTGTCGCCGGCGAGCGCCTTACCCAGCGCGCGGAGTTGGCCCTGGACCTCTGTATTGAACGACGCGACCCGGGCGGCTTCTCGCGCCAGGTCGAGACGTGAGTCCACCATCGTCGCGGCATTGAGCGCGTGCACCGCCTGGTTGAGGTTGATGCCGATGCGGTTCAGCTCTCGCCAGGACTGCGAGATCGCCAGGCGATCCGCACGCGGCGGCGGCGACTTGCCATAAAGCCGACGCCGCAGCAGCGCGACGATCCACTCGGTGCGCTTGAGACCCCGTTCGTCGGCAGCAGCGTCGAGTCGCTTCACGTCCGTCGCGGTCAGTCGGATCTCAACGCGTGCGGTGGTCCGTTCCCGCGGCGAAGGCACGGTGACCTCATCGTCCGGCCGACGCAAAGCCTGATCGACCAGGCCGCGAAGGAGAGCCGACCGACCTCCGTGGGAGGCTGCCATCGCATCGAAGCGCGCCGCGAGATCGTCGGGCAGACGGAGGCCGAAAAACGCCATGCGCCACCCTATTGTTAAACATCCCCGGCGACAAGCCTATCCGGCCCTCACCTAAATTGAACCTTCTCACAGTCTGCTCAAGCAGACTCGGGGCCGTTCTCGAAGCATCGTCTTCCAGGCATAGCGAGGGAAGGGAAAATACCCGGTGAAATGAAAATGGCGGCATCCCTGGAAGAAGGGATGCCGCCATCATTCTATCTGAAAACTCGATTTCTCTACGCGGAGTGAGGGGTTCTGGTGGTTGGTCCAGCGCTAGGCATCATTAGCCGATGATGGCGGATTGGCCTCGTCGATCAGTCGTTGAATAGCCGCGATCGGAGTGTCGTCCTCCAGACGGATCATCGCACCGCATGAACAGGCCGCGGCCTTCTGCAACCGTATCTGGCTGAATGGCACGTTGAGGATTGCCCCGCATTTCGGGCAATCCAGTTGCGCGCAGATATCGTCCAACTCACCGGCCATCGGCAATCCTAGCTTCCCAAAGGACTCACGAACCTCAATTCGTCACCCTACCCTACTCGTGTCAATCGAACGACAGGTCGGTCGACGCCACCTCACCCTCGTCACCGTCATCGAACACGACCCGGACCCGCTCGGGCAGAACCAGACGCGCGGGACGGCTTCCCACCATCACCTTGACCGGGCTTGCCTGGGTAGGCGTCGAGGACCGCCCTCCCCTGCCCGCTCCCTTCGCCGGCGTCGGCTCGACCGGCGCAGAAGGAGCCTCAGTCCGGGCTGGTACATCCTGCACTGCAACCGGCGCTTTGAGCGACGCCACGAACTTCGTCCCTTCGGCAAGCGTCACGCCGTGATCGCCGAAGCTCCCGACGAACGCCCGCACCTCGACCGGATGCTTCCGGGCAGCGCGGTGCAAATCGTAGAGGACGCGGATGGGGGCCTTGCCGATCGCCTTGCGCAGATACGGCTCCATCTCGCCATAAGCCGCATAGAGCGAAACGAACTGCTTGGAGCGGCCAAGCGCCTTGGCGATGTCGGCCTGGTTCTTCCCCTCGGCCAGCATCCGTTCGACGCCAAGCGCAAGCTCCTGGGCGGAAAGTCCGGCACGCTGGTCATTCTCAACGATCTGGTCGGCAAGGACATCAGCCCCCTCCCCCAAATCGCTGACAATCGCGGGAATGGTCTTCTTCCCCGCCGCGAGCGAGGCGCGGTAGCGCCGCTCGCCCATGCGGATGATGTGCTTGCCGTCCGCATCCTTGGGCCGGACGATGATCGGCTGCAGGACACCGCGCGCCTCGATCGACGCGGCCAGCTCGGCGAGTTCGCCCTCGTCGAATAGCGTACGAGGATTGCCGGGATCAGGCATGATCCATTCAAGCGGCAAATCCTCGACGCGGCGCGCACTCTCATGCGCGCCGACCAGCATCCCGAACTCTTCGGCCCGTTGGTCGAACTTGCCCATCAGGCGTCCTCCTTCGTCCGCGCCTCTACCCGGCGCTCCACTTCGGCGAGGATGCTGCGGATTTCCTCCGAAGCTGCCTTGGCGCCGCTTCCCTTCTCGTGCCACACCGCATGGTGGTTCTCGGCCGAATGCTTGTAGGTCGGGCGTGCCTTCACGAACGCCGGGAACATCATCGTCGGCCCGACCGCCGTCGCGAGCTTCACGGCATTGTCCATCTCGCGCTTGTCGAAGGCGTTCACCATTGAGGGCAACAGCCCGAGGAAATTGACCTTGCGACCGCCGCGCGCGGCTTCTGCCTTTTTCAGTGCCGTCAGCAGCATCTTGGCGCACTCGATTGAGTCTTCGGCGACCTGGACGGGCGCGATGACTTCATCGGCGACCGCCATCGCGCTCAGGGTCAGCTCGTCCCATTTGGGTCCGGTGTCGATCACGCAATAGTCGAAATGCTTAGGGAGAGCGCGAAAACGGACAATGAAATCACGCACATCCTCGGCGGCCTTGATCATCTGCAGCCGGGAGTCGGCACCAAACACGGTGATCCCCGCCGTGTCGCCGACCGCCAGCCTCGCCTCGGGATCGAACAGGTCGGCCGAGAACAGACCCGTCCGCTCTTTCGCCAAACGTCGCGTCGAGCTCCCCTGCGGATCGAGGTCGAGAAACGCGACCCTTCGTCCTTCCTGCTCGGCGAGATACCAGGCGAGATGAGTTGCAAAGAAGGTCTTGCCGACGCCGCCTTTCAGCAGGCTGATCACGATGGTCTTCACGTCTGTCTTCCGTTCCCTGCACCCGCGCTCAAAAGTCGTCACCGCCATTACGAAGGTTGCGCTCATAATGGTCTCGCGCGGACCAGTCGCCGCGCGCGCCGAACCGGGGTCCGACATAGCGGAACAGATAGACGGTCAGCGCAAAGCAGGCGAACGCAAACAGGATGGCGTGATCAGGATGCCGCGAAAAATACTCAGCCATGGTCGGTCTCCTCGGAATGCGCTGGTCGTGCCTGACGGCCGCGCCGGTCGCGAAGCTCCTCGTCAGGGACATCGAGACCATAGGTTTGTTTGAGCGCGTTCATTACGAGCGCGCGGACTGTGAGATTGTCGTGATCGAGCGCCAGGCGCGTGATCGCGCTGTGCATCGTCGGGGTCACCCGAAGCTGCAAAAAGGCGGAACGCCTGCTTTCGCTCCCCTGCCCTGCACCTACCACCGGCACCCTCTCCTCTCGGACAACAAGGCAGGAAGGCTAAGCCGCATCTGTATTGAATTCAATACAGATGCGGCGAATCGATGCGGACCTGCGACGATGTCTGACGCGAGTCTGCTCAAGCAGACTTTGCGACAAGCGGCCGGTCGAGCGTCAGCTGGCCCCGTGAGGGACGGGGCCAGCCTATCTCAATATTCGCTGGTGAGAAGGATAGTCAGCACGCGGGTGGTGACCTGCGGGTCGGCAGGATCGGGTGAACCAAAGTCGATGGCACGATCATAATAATCGATCTTCCAGTAAAGCGCTGCGTCGCAAAAGGTGAAGCGGCCGAAATCCCGCTCGCCGTGCGGATCCACGTCGACGCCGAATTCATCATAGTCCCGGATGGCGCGGAGCAGTTCGGCTCGGGCATGGAAGTTGCGGAACAGGCTGACGTCGCCGATCAGATCCTGGACGCCGAGGGTCATCACCACGCGGTTGTGGCCGGGTTGGGTGAGGTTCTGCCGCAGCGCGTCGTTGAGAGTCGCGATGATCGAGATACGATCCACGGCTGGGGCAGGGGAGATTGGTCGATCGGACATGTGCTGATCCTGTGCTTGCTCAAACCCCGCCGATCGGGGTCTTTCGACAGGGACCGGCTGGCCGGGGCACAGCAGGTGCGCGCACCCGCAGGGTCGAAACGTGAGAGGAGAAGCCCGGCTACGGGCTTGCGCGGACATGCGCCCCGGCAATGACCGGACATGGTGATGATCCCGTCGCTTCGGCGGCTTGCGACACCCAAGCCATCACATGCCGTCAAGGACTTCTGGACCGGCTGAGGACAAGCGGACTATCGTCATCCGAGATGACCGCTGCGCTCCACACTCTCTGGCCCAACTGGACAAAGACCGTCGGCGTCATGGCAAGGCGCAACATCCTCATACGCAGCCAATGCCGGCGTTGCGGCGCCTTGATGCGGGTCGATCCGGCCGATCTGGTCGCGCGGTACGGGGCAGGGTGGTCGCTCATCGACACCCAGGAGCGGTGCCGGATGGTCGCCTGCGATGGCGCGGCTTTCTATCTGGCAGCCAGAACCTACGGCGCGCCTTGGCACGTGCTGCTCGAAGAAGCGGGGCTGCGCGAAACGCTTGGCGATGGCCCGGCGCCGGTCACTGCCGAGACGTTGATCGCGTCTGGCGTCGCGGAGTAGAGTATCCACTTCAGCAAGGGATCGTCACCCGGAGGGCCGAGACCCGGCACGGGGCTCGGGGCGTCAGCCTAGAGCCCGGTCCGGCGTAGCCGGTGCCCGAAAACCCTTACGGCAACGGCCCGAACAGCTTGCCCAGGACCAGATCGAGCGAAGCGATCTTCTCGAATTTTCCTTTGGCGATCACCCGGTGCATCGGCCGCTCGTTCTTCTTGCCCGTCGATGTCCCTTTGGCATGGCGAGCAACGGGAAAGCCGCTAATATCGGGCAGGGGTACATCTGGTGCATTGCCGAACCAGAGATAGGAAACGAGATCGAGATCGGGCGAGACCACGATCCAGATGATGCAACCGCTCGGCTTCTCCATCAGCTTCAGGCTTGCGGTCACACGCGGCGCCCGCCCGCCCAACGTCACGGTCGTGAACTGGATGTGCCGGGTGATCGCCTTGTAGCTCATCACGAGATCGTAGCCGCCGGCATCGAACTCGGAACGCAGCACCTCGACCCCAGTCACGCCGCGTTGCCACAGCCGCCGCAGCGCCTCGCCTACGAACACATGTTCGACGATGCGTTCGCGCAGGGTCGAGTGGATGTAATGGGCACTGGCTTGCTCTGTCAGGTCATCCAAAGGCTGCATCTCTAAAGAAGGGGCGGGGGCGAAGCCCCCGCCGGGAGCTCAGGCAAAGGGATCATATTCGTTGATGACCGCAACGTCGCCGTCGAAGTCGTCGGCGGTGATGACCGCGAACTGGGCTCCGATGGAGATGACCATCGTTGCGACCATCAGGGTTTTCGAAAGGCTGAGTGCGCTTCTGCGGGCGGTCCAGATGTCGGTGAACATATCGAGGCTCCTTGCAAGCCGGCGGGTTCATCCCCGCTCGACTGGCGCCCGAAGTGTCGGTCTCGTGGCCGCGATCACCTTTTGGCGGCACGGCAAAAGGCCGTAGCAAAGCGTACGGACCCTTTACGGGTTGATCGCATTAGGCCCGCGGGAGCGACCAAGGATTGCGCCTCAAAGAGCGGGGTGAAGCTGCCGGTATAGGGTGCCGCTTGCCCACCGAGTCGATCGCAAAAAGGGGCAGGAACAACCGCCAAACCGTTCGCATCTTGTTCTACGGATCCCACGCGCTATTGTCCCGGCGATGACCTCGTTGCGTATGCCGATATTGATCTGCCTGGCGGCAATGAGCGGCACGGCCTCGGGTGCATCGGCTCGCGCCGACACCGGACGAGTCCGTTATGTGACCGATGGCGACACCTTCCGCCTGACGAGTGGCGAGCGGATCAGGATCGCCAATATCGATGCGCCGGAGATCCACGCCCGCCAGGCCAAATGCCGGCTCGAAGTCGAGCGCGGCGAAGCCGCATCAAGGCGCGCGCGCAGCTTACTCGACGGCAAGGTCGTGACGTTCGAGCGGGTAGGGCGGAGCGACAACCGGACGGTGGCGCGCGTCCGCGTCGACGGCAGAGACTTGGGCGAGGCGCTCATCGCCACAGGTGCCGCGCGACCCTGGCTCCGCCATCGGCCCAAACCGGATTGGTGTTCCTGACCGGCCGCCGCGATCAAAGTTAGATCGCTAGATCCGGGCCAATTTAGAGTGACGCGATCCAAGGATTGACGGCGCTTATTCCGGCCGCCTCGAAGGGATTCGTGTCTCGGGTGGCGACCATAAGGCGACTTGCCGCAGCCGTGGCCGCGATATAGCCGTCAGCTGTTCCAACCGCCCTACCCGCTTCCTTCGCCACCACCATCAAGTGGGCAAAAGCCCGCGAGGCTTCCAAGTCGAACGGCAGAACGCGGCCCGCAAACAGGGGCAGCACTTCCTGCTCCAACCGGCGATCAAGCGTTTCTCGTCGCTTGCCGACCGGCATGGCGGCAATGCCGAAACGAAGCTCGGCCACGGTTATGGCCGACAAGTAGAGTGTGTCGATCACTTGAGCATCGACCCATGCCAGGACATGCGGGTCAGGCACGGGCTTCCACAGCTCTGAGATTACATTGGTGTCGAGCAGGATCACTCGAACCTCATAGGCTCGGCAGAAGTCTTGTTACGTAGCTGAGCAAAATGCTCTGCTTCTGCGTCGCTCATGCTGGCCTCGCGGCCGATGGAGGCCAGCAACGATCCCAGTCTGACGCGGTCGGTCGGCCGCGCGGCAAGCTCTAGAATTTCGCGCATCTCAGCCTCGGCACTGCGCCCATGATGCGCTGCCCTTACCTTCAAGGCACGGTATGTTTCATCGGACAAGTTGCGAATCGTGACGGCTGCCATAGCTGATCGCACTCCGGTTTGATTGACATCGTTGATAGCAATATGCCTTACCTGCTATCAACTTGCAATGTGTGAGGCGATCAGAAGCCGTTGATCTACCTATATGGGGGGGCAGAGGCTCTCGCCACTAGGCGCGTCAGTAATCTTCCCGTCGCGTCGCCACTCGCTTTCACCGTCCGGTAGTCGAGCATGGAACCCGAGCGACGCGCGTGCCACTGACACCGATCAGAACGGGATCGCGCTGGTATGCCTCGGATTTTTTGGGTTGGCTGCACCCACCAATCTGCCATCTTCAGGGGATGTCCGTTTCGGCTCTCGCAGGGTCCTATCCCAACCGCCGCGCCCGTGAGTATCTCTCGATGGCTGCCTCCTATGGCGACGCAGCGAAAGTGGTGGGCGAGCACGCGCCAGAGAACCAGGCAATTGAGCGGCCCCTGTTTCAGCTCATCGCCCATGCCCTTGAACTTTCGCTCAAAGCGGCACTGAGTCACCAGGGCCGTGATGAAGAATGGCTGATGATGATGGGCCACGGTCTCGAACGCTGTTATGCTCAGGCGCTTCGCGGGGGATTATATTCCGCCCGAGATCGTTCAATGGACATGCTCATAGAGGCGCTCGATCAACCCCATGCGCTTCAGCTGTTCCGATACCCCCAAAGCTCGAGCTGGACCGCGCCAGATCGAAATGCCGCAATACAAGCGATGGCAGGCCACCTCGGCCTCGTAGGAAGCTATATCTACGATCCGGCGCAAGACGATTGCTGTTAGATTGGAAGGGAGGGTCCAAACGACGCCCTTACCGACGAGCGAGATCGCAGACCGCCTTCTGGATCGAGCGACGCTGGCGCTTACGCCATGCCGGTCAATTATTCGGCGCGGGCTTGAGGCGCCCTAGCCGCCGCTTTGCGTAGCCGCGTAGAAGAAGGAGGCCAACGGCGAGAGGCCCGGAGCCGAAGCTCCGGGCCTTCCTGCCCCGCTCAGAAGGGGATATCATCATCCCCGAGGTTGTCGTCTTGGCTGCCGCCCTGCTGCTGGCGGGACTTGCCGTAGGAGAGGAAGGTCACTTCGTCGGCAATGATCTCGACCCCGTAGCGCTCGATATTCTCCTGATCGGTCCAGCGGGTGTAGTGGATGCGGCCCCGAACCATGACCTTCTGGCCCGTCTCGACATACTGCGCGACGGTCTTGCCGATGCCGTTGAAGCAGGTGATGCGGTGCCACTCGGTGTCCTCGACCCGGCGACCGTCGCCATCCTTCATGGTCTTGCCGTCGCTGTCGCGCTTGGGGCGTGAGGTCGCGAGGCTGAACTGGGTGATCTTGGTGCCGCCTTGGGTAGTGCGGGTCTCAGGCGTTGCGCCGACGTTGCCGGCGAGAATGACGAGGTTCTGCATTTCGAGGTTCCTTTTGTTCGCCGGGGGTTCGTTCCCTCGACTGAACACCGTCAAAGACGGCCAGGACGACGCCTCCACCGGAGCGCGAAGACGCGGAGGGGAACCCCGATCAAAGGAGTGGTGCGGGCAGCCGCGTAGCGGCAACTCGGTCCGTATGATCGCGGGTTGGAGGGGGTGGACGGCCGGCTTAGGTCGTTCATCAAAGAGAGGGGATGAACCCCGGCGGGCGATGGAGATGGATCCGAGAAGCAGGACACACTCGGCGCGTCGCTCGTTCAGGAGCGTCACCGTACCTCAATCGGTCACCATAAGGCGGCTCTGATTTCGTCAGCCTTGCCGTTGCGCCGGGCGCGAGACGCTATCATGCAGGTCGACGCTCGCGGGGTGGACCGGGGTGCTGCCTTCACTGCCACGGCGCGCGCGCCATCGTGCAGGGGCGAGATCCACGATTTGAAGGTTCGTGCCGGAACCACCACCGGGACGGCCGGAGCCGAGCGCTGCCGTCACGATGCCGATGAAGACTTCCACGCGGGGCCTCGCAGGGCAGGGCGCGCGGCCTTCGCTGCGTTGAGGCGTCCTCCCGACCAGAGGTGGATGGCCGGGGCAAGCTCGGGCCGTCGCCCCACAGCACCGCTCCGCGCTATGCTATAAGTGGGGGGCGCGGCAGCACCCGCGTCAGTCGATCGTGACCCGGATGGGCCGAGACCCGCAGGGGCTCGGTGAAGCGCCGAGCGGAATAGAGCGCGGCCCGACCGCAGGGCAGGGATCGCTATAGCTCCCGATACCGTTCCCAAATCTCCCCCATTGTGTCGCGGTAGCCCCATCGGTCGGCGAAAACCGTGGAGTTCTCGGCGAGATAGGCCATGACAATCAGCATATCCTCGGCGGTCACGGCATCGACATTGCACAGGTGGAGGATCGGAAAATGACCGGTGTCGTCACCATTCCACCAGGCGAGGAGGAAATCGGCCACCTTGGATGATGCGCCTGTTTCGGCGGCGCGGGTGGGCGGCAGCGCGATCGGGACCAGTCGTGCAAGGGCGGCACCGACATCGTCAAACGACACAGCGCGAATAGCGGGGCGGCGAGCCGGCGTCTGTTGATCCATGTTTATGCTCCTGTCGGGGAGAGATATAGCGAAGCGGCGGCGTGGGTGCGACGTTCTCGTTCGACACGCAGCGCCTCGACGACGGAAATGTCCCCGTGCGTCTGGATGAGGTGGTCGAGCCGGTTGTCCGGCAGGCGTCGGGGATCGAGCGCCGGACCCTTTGCCCGAGGTTGATCCCTACCCATCGCGAGTAACGTGCGGCGGTTGGTGGCCTCGACGAGAAGATCCCCGAGCTCCGCGCGCGACCAGACGCGGTCGAGGTCGTGCAAGCAGCCGCTCGGATACCGGGCGGCCGACAGGCGATCGACAAGACGGGCGATCGCCGGCACGTCGCGGCACGTGCGGATCCGCTCGGCGGTGAGTTGGCGAGCCGTGATCTCGAAGCAGTGATAGAGCGGACGACTAGGGCGCATGATCGCGCTTTGGCGATCGAGCTCGCAGTGCCAGACCGAAAGGCCCCGCCACGGCAGAATTCGCATACCGTCGACGGCGGTGGCATCCGCCACGAAATCGAATAGCTCGAGTTGCGCTGGATGGCGCACGAAGGGGCGGGACGCCGCGTAGCGGCGCCGGATGGCAAAACGCGACATGGGAGCGTCGGTCAGCAGTCGGGGGGAAAGTGCAATTCAGCGGTGCGCGCAGCGCGCTTGCGGGCGGCGGCGATCTGGGCTGCGAGCCATGCCTTTTGCTGACCGATGCCCATCCCTGCCATGGGTATGGCGGCCCGATCGCCGGAGAAGTCGAGCATTGGCTCGCGGTAGAGCCGACCTGCGAGGAAGACGATCGGGCCGGGATGGCGAAGCCCGATTGCGCGCCGAAGTTGGCGAACGGTCATCTCACCCCACAGACGCCGCTGAGCGGCCGAGAGGTCGCGGAGGGTGACGTTGTAGGGCTCGAGCCTATCGTTCGGCCTGACGAGGCCATGGGCGGCCGACAGGATGAACCAAGGCGAGCCGGTCTCTTCGACATAGGTTCGCGCCTTCCGGAACCAGTCGGATCGATACAACTCGGCGGCGCGGGCGCGCCGATCGAGCTTCTGCGAGACGCAGGCGACCAGGTAGATGGGCTCCACTTGAGCACCTTATCGGGAAGGGCCGACCAGGCCCGGATGACGCGGGCGCGCCGGGGCCGCGAGGCGATCTTCGGCCTCGTCGAGCATCGCCTTGATCACAGCGTCCACCCGGCTGGGGCCTTGGCGGTTCCGGATGTGCCGAAGGCCGGCGCCGTTCGGCTCGCTGTCATCCTTGCCGAACAAGTAGAGGTCGAGCAGCTTGCTCTTCCAGCGGCGCCCGTTGCGGCGCCGGAAGTCGATGAGGGTGCGAAGTTCGTCGTCGGTCCAGGCCGGCTTGTCCGGGACGTTGGACATTGTGTGATCGTGAAGTTTGTCGGTCATTTTGGTTGCTCCGTGGAGGTTTCCGCATGCGGGCTGGTGGCCCGGAGGTAACGGAGGAAGTCGCGGCCCCATGTCTGGGGCGTCGGCTTGACGGGTCGCTCGTGTGTCACGGTCGGGCCGTCGAAGAGATCGGGCTGTCGCCCGATCACGAGAGGCTGAATGACGTGGCGCGGGCGCCGGATGCAGTCGCGGGCCATCAGGCCGGGACCGCATCGGGGTAGTTGGCGCGGAGGTTCGTGATCATGCGCTCGCCTTCGGGGAACGGCGGGCGCATGATGCTTATCGCAGAGCGGATCGCGGCAGCGAGATCAGCATGGCGGATCGTCGGCGACGCGCTGTCAGGGTATTCGACGGGCGGCGTGAAGCCGCCATGAAACCAGCGGCCAAGCCCTTCGTCGACGAACGCGGCATAGGCAGCTTCCGCCTCGTTCTCCGGAACGAAGCGTAGCGCGAGCTCGGTGTAGCGGCCGAAATCGTGGTTGGAACCGTGCCGAATGAAGCTGGCGCCGGCGGGGGGCGGGCCGTAGCGGGCGGTAAGGGCGGCCTGGTAGCAGTCGACTTCGAGGCGGTTCAACCGGTCGAAATCCGGCGTGCGGCCAAGCTGCGCGGTGTCTTCTTCGGCTGGGCAGGCGCCGAGGATGGTGGTTTCGAACATGGTGGTGGTGGCTCCGGGGCAGACCGGGAATCGGGCCGCTCAAGCTCACCAAAAGCCTCCTCACCTCTCGCGAGCGCTGGTGATGCCGGGGAGGAACGGGTCGCACGACACCTCGATGTCTTCGGGTGCGAGATCCTCGCGAGCGAACAGCTCGCCGTCGGACAGGACCGCACGCGGAGCGGCGGGATTGTCCGTCATCACTACATGGAAAGTATCTCCGTCTTCCGAAGCGCGGCGCAGCGCGAAGCGCCAGCAATGGGCGGCGGTCTGGAACGGATTGGGGCGAGACATGGCGGCGTTCCTTGGCGGTTTGATGGTTGATGCGTCGCGTCGGCGCGGGCGGCGGCGAAGGGCCGCTGGCATGCCAGCGGCCGAGCCGTAAACTCAGGCGACCTTACGGTCGCTCTGAGCATTCTGGGATGCGGGGGGCGTACCCAATGGGCCGCGACGATCGACCACCCGGATGCCCGACTTCTTCGCATCGATCACCAGACGCTCGGTCACGCCGTTGCCCTGGAAGGCGATGACGTAGCGGGGTTTCAGCGAGAGCATCTGCTCGTTGCGACGGAAGCCGGCGCGATCTCCGAGCTTGCGATCGAGACCGAAGCGGACTTGCTGGATGCCGTGCTGTTCGGCCCAGGAGGCGGCGATGCGCTCGATCCCCTTCATGTCGCCGCCATGGACGAGATACATGTCCCCGACACGCTCCCGAACTGCGTTGAGGGTGCGCAGCAGATTGTCGCCGAACGCCTTCATGTCCTCGTCGGTCCTGAAGGTCAGCCTTCCGCCTGCGAACACGACCGGCGTGCCCTGTGCCGTATTCGCGTCGCGGATCCGCTCGCGGCGTGCGCGGAGGAATGCTCGCCCATCGACGATTGCGGACGTGACCCCCAGCGAAATGCGGTTGCCGGTCGACGGAATCCAGGAGCGGCCCGTTTCGCGGATATAATGCCCGGCCGCAGTGTCGCGCATCAGCTCGTAGCAGGAGGCGGCTTCCTCGATCTTCTTGGCGAGGTCGATTTTCTCCTCGAGGTTGGAGGTATTGATCTCCGAACCATCCTGCTCGGCAATCAGCAGCCTGATCTCATCGGTAAGGCGGTCGATTGTCGCGTGCTTCTTGGCCGCGGCACGGTGGAAGAGGTTGACCAGACCCCAGCCCATCTCTTCGATGTCACGCTCGAGCGACGTGTTTTGGAGGGTTGCGAACAGATCGCTCCAGATGGCGGTGGTGGTCTGCTCAAGGGCCTCGGACGGGGGAGGGGCCATTCCTGAGACATCTTCTGCGCGGGGTTCGAGGTGTCCGAGCTCCAGTGCGGAAAGTGCTGCGGCAAGGGAAGTGGTCATGGGTCAAGCCCTTCATCTGATCTGGGCCGGCGGCCTATCCGCCGGATGCGCATCTCCTGGGCGGCCGAATGAGAGGCGCCCGCACCGGAGCGCAGCGAAGGGAAACCGCAAAAAACGGGGTGGAGCGGGCAGCCGCGAAGCGGCAACTCGGCCCGGATTTTTGCGGTTGTGGGGGCCTCGCGGCCGCCCATATGCCGCATCCTCTGGCGGAAGGCTGTCGGACGTCAGGTGGCGTCGGGCAGAACAGCACCCACGCTTGGCGCAGCGCTTGAAGTGGGGCTTAACCCGCAGCACGCGATGTCGTCGAGAATGGCCTTTCCGGTCGCGCACAGGCGCACCATCGCTGCTGGGGTGATCCGTAACCCACCATCGGCGCCGATGGCATCGACCATGATGCGGAGTTGGTCGACCAGATCGTCACTCCGGGTCGCGGCAAAGCCCGCGAGGGCCGCCACATCCGTGAACAGACGAGGGACGGCGAGGACGGAGGCATCCGCTCCATCGGGGACAAAACGCCAAGGATCAATGTCCGCTCCTTCGGCGATCTCGGTGACGTAGGTGAGGTGCTCCGTCTCGAGGCTCTTCCACCCGTCGGTCGTGTGTGACGCGTCGATCGCGGCACGACAGGCCCCGATGAGATCCTCCGCCTCGACCGTGAGCTCGGCGCGATAGGGGGCAGGGTATTCGCAGTGAACGGTGAAGGTTTTCATGAGACCGGACTCCTGAAAGTTGGCGATGTGGAGCAACCCGAGCATTTTCGGGTCATTCGTAACGGGGACGCTCTGCCGGGAAGGCGAGAGGAGGCCAGCCATCGTGGACGCGGGCCTCGAAGCGCCCGGCGGAAAGGACGCTGCTGATCTCCCGCGCGTGACCACCGGTGTTCCAGTCGCGATCGAGGTGGGCCCGAACCTCGTCCGACATGGCTTTCACCCGGGCTTCGTGCCCATCGGCAAAGGTGGTGCCGAAGGCCGTCAGCTCCGGATCGGTGCAGAGTTCGCCGGTCTGGTAAAACCAACCGCCCTCTTCAGGGCCGCCATAGGCGAGCTGGACGAGATAGACGGCAATGCTGTGCATGTTGGGCTCCTTTGGGTCGGCGAGCATCCAGGCTCACCGGCTCCGAAGGCTGCCTCCCCTCAGAAAGCGTCGATCGTCAGTCGATGACTTGCCAACCGAATGAGAGCCAACGCTGACGGTTGGGTGCGTATTTGGCGGCCGTCGCCAGGATGATCTTGGCCGGTTGCGCAGGCCGATCACCGGCGACGTTGAGCCGTCCGCCAAGGCCGGCTGCGTCGGCCGCGCGCGCGGGCCAGCATTGATCTATGTGGAGCATCTCCAGCGGGAAGCCGGAGACGCCTTCAACGACGAATTGCTTGATGATCGGGTTAGGCATGGGTGGGTCTCCGTTCGAGCGCGTCGGCCGCGCGGTGGAAATCGTCGAGCCAGCGACCCATCGGGGCGCGTTGGTCGACGGGGAGGGCGGCCTGTGCCGCCTGGAAGTCGAGCAGCGCGATCGGCGCGGTCTCGACGATATGGTCGATCTCGGCCGGAGGAAGCAGACCGCGCGTCCGGATGAACTCGGTGATGCTGCCGGGGCGCGGCGTCGCACCGCGATGGCCCAGCACCGGCTTGCGCCAGAGGCCGGCGACGTTGCGGAGACGCGGCTTGGCCCGAGCCTCCATCAGCACGATGACGCGCAGCTCCTCGACCGAAAGCTCCAGCACCTCGTCGGGCTTGATGCTACCGCAGAAGAAGCAGCTCGACTTGGGCGGCACGGGCAAGCCGGCGCGCGCGATCCGTGCCTCGCATTCCGGCCGCGACCATCCCCATTCCCGCAACGGATAGCGATAGGTGTAGCGAGGGTCCTCGCACCCGATCGCGTGGTGGTAACGCTGCGTATCGCGCGCAGATGCGTCATAGCCGATCAGCTTGACGACACGGCCGCCCTCGTCCCAGCAGCGGCGGGCCGGTTCCCATCTGGCGGTCCACGCATCCTGCGGGGCCGCCTTCCATTTTTGCGAACACGACCCCCCACCAAAGACCACGGAGGGCAGGGTGGCGTTCGTGAGCATGTTCTCGGCAATGCCCGCATAGGGCGGCCAGTGCTTGAAGTTGCGAGGCTGGTAACGGACGATCTCGGACGCGATGCCGCGGCCGGCCATCCAGCGCCGGAACAGCGGGATGTAGTCGTAGGTCCGGGATTTCTCGGCGTCGGGATCGGCGAACAATACCATGTCAATCGGATCGCCGCGCTCGGCGAGTTCGACGATCATGGCCGTGGAATCGACACCCGCACCCCATGCCGCGACGACGGGCGGGCGGTCAGCCATTGGCCGCGTCCTTCGGGACGATCGCCGCGTTGACGATGCGATAGCTGCGCTTGCGAAATGCCGGAATGCGGCAGATCGCGCGGCTCTCCGGATCGCGGAAGAGCGGAGTCTTCCCGCTGGGATTCGCGACCACTTCGAAGCGGGTGCGGTCGGTTCCATCGCTAAACCGCATGGGCTCATCGAAGATGATGGTCTGCCCGGGCCGGGGGTTCGGCTTCGCCCGCTCCAGCTTGCGCCGTACGAGATTGGCGCGGCAGCGTGCTCGCCATGCCACCGCATATTCGCTGTCCGTGTCGGTCAGCTCGTCCAGAACCGCAGCGGGGCAGTCGCTCTCGCACGGCCCCATATGCTCGGTCATGTCCTTGTATCCAAACGAGTGACCGTCAGCGGCGCGGGGGTTGTGCTTGGTCAGGCACACAACGGCGAAGACCTGGCGGTCGCCGTTGCTCTCGACACGCTCGCACGCGGCGTAATAGGTCGACCCGACCATGGACGAGGCCAGCACGGTGAGACGGTGATCGTCGCGCGTGTAGGAAAATTGGTTGTCGAGATAGGAGCGCGGGCTGGCGTAGCCGCCCATATCGCGCATGATGAGCCAACCCATAATATTATCTCCGGTGTTTGTGGGGATCAGGCGGCAGCGGCGAGGCGCGGAGCGGCGATGACGCCGATCGTCGCGGTAAGCCGGTGCCGGAACACAAGGCGTCCAGCAGCTCCATGATCGGCGACCGATGGACCCTCCCGACCGGTTCGCCGCCTCGGCAGCCGTTGAAAGTGGTATCGCCGGCAGCAAGGAAGCTGCGCGGCGATGCGCTCAGGGAGCGGATATCCCTCCCTCGAGCGGTGACGAGCGGTTGGTTGTCCCCAGTCGCGCTGACAGGGTTTCGTCGATGAACTGGCTGGTCGACATGGTGTCGACCGTGTCCGCCGTGATCACCATCGCCGCGCCGCCAAAACCGTCCGGACGCATCTTGGAGCAGTTGAAGCCAGTCTCGATCGTGACGAAGGTCAGTGCGTTTGACCGCCGCACAATCTCCTGAAGGATCTCGATCCACTCGTCGTCGAGTTCTATTTCGGCGGCGGTCTCGCCCTCGGGCAATTCCGCGATCGCCTTGCTGAGCAGCCGCGTGGCAGCCGAGGCGACGCCCGTTGCAGCCAGTGCGGCCAGCATGTCGGGCAGTTCGAGATCGATCATGGTGTTTCGTCCGATCTCGGCGAACAGGTAGAGCTCGTCTCCGTCGACCTCGGAGTCGAATATGTTGCGGAGAATGAGCTGCTCGGCCGCCGTGAGATCGGCGAGTGGAAGCATCGGCGATACGACGCATTGCGAATAATAATCGGCCATGATGGCGTCTCCAGCGTATGCGGGGGGATCAGGCAGCGGCGGCGAGGCGGGGAGCGCCTATGTCGCCGATCGTGGCGGTGAGCCGACGCTGGAACGCCGCGGTGTCCAGCAGTTCGGCAATCGGCGCCCGGTGGACCTGTCCAGCGGGTTCGCCGTTCCGGCAGCGGTTGAACGTGATTTCGCTGTCAGGAAGGAAGCTGCGCGGCACCACACGGATCGATAGGTCCACGTGCCGCAGCTCGCTGGTGCCGTCGTCATCGTCGCGGCCCATAGCCGTGTTGATGCGCGCATCGTCCGGATCGACCCCGATCACCTCGGCGAGACGGGCGAGCGCGCGGCGCGCCTGATAGTGGAAGGTGCGTTTGGCCGGATAGTCACCGCCAACCGAGTTGCCAGCGATGTCGAGTAACGCCGGAGACGCCTCGACGGCCGAGCGATCCAGTCGGCATTGATGACGCAATTCGCTGATGCTGGGTGCCGTGCGCTCGGCGACGTCGGCCAGGTTGCGGATCAGCAGAAGGATCGATGCATCGACAGCGATCGACTTGCCTGCGCGCCGGCAGTCGTCGACTGCGGCGTTGAGCGCGTGCAGCGCGTTCGGAACGGATTCGAGACCTGCGGGCGAAAGCGCCTGATTGTGGCGATAGAGCGTGTCGTAGAACATGGGAAAAACCTCCGGAGCGCCGGGGCGCGCTCACAAAGGCCGAAGGCTCCCTCTCCTCCACCGGGGATGGAATGACCGGCTATCGGCCGGCTAGGACGCGGCGCGACCGGGCACGATCTGGAAGTGGGGCGGGACGGAGTCTGCGGTATCAAGATAATCGAGGATCGCCTTCACCGAGCCCAACCGCACGACGGTTTCACGGTCGATCATCACGGTGTCGTCGTCGGTCGCCGCGTAGAGCCGCACCTCGCCCTCGCCCGTGAAGACAGCTCGCTCGGCGCCCCAGGAACCGCAATTGGACTGGTGCCAGCGCGCGAAGGGAAGGCGATGCTCGACACAGAAGCTTTCGAGCTCCCTGAATTCACCCCACGCAACTTCGCTCGCCATCAGTTTGAGAGGGCCGTCGGCCGGCAGGTCCGCGACGGTAAAGGGTTCGCCGTCCCATTCGGGCGCCAGCGCCTCATCCTCGATGAGCCCGACGAAGGATTCGAGAAGGGAGGAGGGGAGGGTGCCGCCTATCGTAATCGTTGCTGCCACACGGTCGACCATTGTTGTCTCCTATCATTGGAAAGTTGTTCAAATCGGCCCGGCGCTATCGCCGAACGCACCAGCGGGGAGCGCCCATGGCTCGGTCAGGACGGGAAGCCGCCAGTCCGGATCGCCCGCCTGCGCCAGCTCTTGCGGGTGCAAGGTTGCGGAGGGGAACGGGGTGCCGCGATCCGCGAGCTGGGCTACGCTCAGGGCGCGGTGGATCGTCTTGCCGCTTGCCGTCTCGCGGGCGGCGATCCGGCCAAATGCCTCCGGAAAGAGGAGGCGCAGCGTCGCCCATTGTTGAGCCGATCCGAAGATGCAGGCACGACACGAGAGGCGGCCCCATCCCAGGACGTACGCCGGGTGGGGCCGGATGGTCGACGCGGCTATGGCGTCCCAAACCATGCGTTCGGTCCAGTCATGGACCGAGCGCCAATGGTCGACCGAACGCGAGCGGGTAGAGGTTCGGTGTGGTTCAAACGACGCATAGTGCGCGCGAGACGGGCTCTCCTCGGCGCGCTCGCCGGTGATGACCAGCGTGCGGCCATCAAGGAAGCGAGGCTGATTACGGATCCCGGCCGCGAGGACGTCGATCTTGAGGACGGGGCTGCACCAGCGCACCCGAAGATCGGGCGAGGTCTGGGGAAAGAGCCCGCGCGTGCCGGCAGGGCCGTTGCCCCCGGCACGGCCAATGCCGGTTGGCGTCTCGAACGCGATCGGCGCGGTCGGCGCGTCGTCGCGCGCCAGCTCGCGCGCGAGGCCGCCTTCGCGCCACGAGACGTAGACAGCGATCCCGAAATGCTCGGCGATCGCGCGGACATAGGCCGGCGTGCATGGCCAATCCATGAACGTCGGGCCGTGGCCGTCGACATCATGATGGTGCAGCTCGACGGCGTGCGCTGGCACGCCGAGGCTGAGAAGGTGGAGCAGGGCGGCAAGGCTGTCCTTGCCGCCGCTGAACGCCACCACGAAGCGCCGGTAGGCGCCGAGGTCGGGGCGGGCGACCTGACCGATCATGCCGCTTCACGGATCTGGTCCTCGGGCTCGTCCGAGGCGGCGAGGCCGGTCGCGCGCAGCAGGTATCCGGCGGCGGCTTCCGCTTTGGCGGCCGCGGTCATGATGGCGCGCGAGTCCTTGCGCAGCACCTTCAGCCACGAGCCGATATAGGCTGCGTGATCGTCGA
>NZ_NCGH01000004.1:0-155670 GCF_002281505.1 Sphingomonas sp. 28-62-20 | reverse complement strand
GGCGCATCGGCAAACTGCTCGACCGCTTCCCTCCCGACGAATGTGCCAACTACATCAGGGGTGCCGGATATGCCTCAATCTAAATCAGAACGACTCTAGGCGACAATGCCGAGCAGGCGGGGGGCGAACAGGGCGACTTGGCAGCGCTGTAACGCTATTGCTTGGCTGGCGGGGTGTCTGCCTTTGGGGGCTTGGCGGCGGCAAGGACCGCTTCGACCGTAGCCCCTGAATCGAGCAGCTTCAGCATGGCTGATGCGCGGTTTTCCCGCCCGCCATGCGGATTCGAGGCGACCGGCGCCAGCGCCTGCCGGGCACCAATGCGATCGCCCTGCATGAGCAACTGAACCCCCACATTGAATCGCAGCCCGGTATCCTGCGGCACCAGGTCCATCGCCCGGACCAGCCCGTCGATAGCGCTGGCATTGGGCCTCTCGCCCGCGCGGGCATAGGATTCGTGATAGAGCACGAACGGCAGCGCGAAATTCGGATCGATGGCGTTGGCTTTCAAAAACCAGCGCCGCGCTTCGCGCCACACCGCTGGATCAGTCGATTTCGCCACCGCCGCCCGCCGCAACGCCACCCGCCCCTTGTAGATCAGGGCCATCATGTTCTTGGGGTCAGCCGCCAGCGCGCGATCGGCAGCAGCCAACGCGGCATCGTCATTACTGGCATCATATTCGATTTCGGCGAGCGCGCGCTGCACCCAGCTGTTGGTCGGATAGGCATTGGCAACGGGGCGCGCCTTGGCGGCGAGTAACGCTGCGGTCTTGGCATCGACCCCCACTGCCGACTGGATACGGAACGGCATCATCGCCGCCTGCCCAGCATCAAGCGGGCGAATCGTAACTTCTCCGATCGGCAATTTACCCGGCGGGATGGCCGCACCCATCAGGTAGCTGCGGCTGCGATAGGCGTTCAGTTCGCGGTCGAGCTTATCCAGATCGCCAAAAACCTTGCGGGCCGCGTCCAGGCTGGGGGTGCCACTGTTGACGAGCTTGATATAGTCACCGAGCTGACCGGGCCGGGTTTTGCCGAGCATCAGATAATGGGTCAGCAACCAGCCTCGCGCATATTTCTGCGCAACCTGTTCTTCGTCGAAAACCTGGGTGTCACTCGTCAACAATGTTTCGGCGGCGATCGGATTGCTGACCTGCAGCGAATAGGTGCGCGCATTATTGGGGAGGCCGATGGCGACCGTTCCGTCGGCCTTGATTGCCGTCGTCGAAAAAAACTCAGCCAGCCCTTCTGTCACCCAACTCGGATAATAATTGGTGCTGTTGCTCAGCGTTACATGATGCGCATATTCATGGAACAGGACGAGCCTGTTGTTGAACTCCTTGACTTCGGACGATGTGTTGCGCGGCGTAACGATGATCGATCCGGACGCTGACGGCCGGTAAAATCCAGCCACATTCTCTGATCGCGCGAGTGTCTCCACCACATCTTCGTTACTGACGACGAAGATGGTGACGCGATTGGCGCTATCGATCTCGTCTTGCGGGTTGGGGAACAAGAAACGCATGGCGCTGTCGAAACGCTCAAGGTCGCTGGCGAATGCAGTCAGCGCTTTTGGAGACATGTCAGCATAAATCACAAAGCGCTTGTGGCTCGCCTCAAGCCATTCCGCCTGCGCGCTTGCCGCTGGCAACGCAATCGCCGCGATCATTACCGCCCACCTACGCAAAACCCTGGTCATTATTGCCCCCGAATCAACAAACAAACGACGCTAAGGCAATTTGATTGTTGATGAAATGACTTATCTTGGCCGAAAGCACCTGCGCGCAGCGATCCATTGACGGCGATGGTTGTGATGGCCGGGGTCGATCGGCCTAGGCCAGACCGATCGCCAGCGTGATGCCGCCAAGGCCGATCGACAGCGGGATGCGCAAGCCAAGCCACCAGCCAGGCGCAATGCCGGTGCGCTGGAGCTGCCAATCGACCGCCAATGATCCGATCAGCGCTACGCCCAGCACGATCATGGACGGTCCCGGCCAGGGCTGCCCGGTCGCCCAGGGCCAGGCACTGCCCAGCGCGATCAGCGAGGGCAGCACAGCCGCATACCAGAGCCAGGCGGGCGGTTCGCTTGCTGCCGCTGCCAGACCCCACCACAGCCCGCCCAGAAAGCTGAGAATCAGCGCCGCATAGGCATAGGCCATCGACAGTGCGGTGAAGCGCCAATCGCTATTGTTTTCGAGCAAAACATAGCCAGCGATCAGTTGCGGTAACAGGCCTGCAATGCCGAGCAGGCGGGGCACGGTGGGCGGCACCGAGTCAGGCCGCCGAGGTCGATATCGGGGTCGATAATTGCCCAGCCCAGGCATAGCCACGATAGAGCGGCGTAAACTGATCGACCAGGCCCTGGGCGCCGCCGATCTGCTGCAACACCATCGGCAGCGCCTGGCGCGGCTCGACGTCGAAGCGCGCCAGCCAGGCGAACAGCAACCGCTTAAAGGCGCCGGGCAGTGCTTCTTGTTGGCCGAAATCGACGACATCCAGCCGCCCACCGGGGGCCAATTTGCTCGCCCCTTCCCGCAACGCGCCCTGCCAGTCGGGGATCATGGACAAGGTGTAGCTCTGGAAAATTCGGTCAAAGCGGCTGACGCCGAATAGCGCTTCAGCGTCAAACGCCGTGGCATCGCCCTGCGCGAGCGTGATCCGACCAGCAAGTCCTGCCGCCTGCACCTTGGCGCGCGCGGTTTCCAGCATCGCCTCTGAAATATCGATCCCGAAATAGCGTGCCTCGGGCCAGGCGCGGGCGGCGGCGATCAGATTGCGCCCGGTGCCGCAGCCAATTTCGAGCACCGTGCCGCCGCGCGGCGGGGCAAGCTCGCGGATCAGCCGATCGCGGCCGAGCAGATAATATTTGCGCGTGAGATCATAGAAGTGGCGCTGCGTCCGGTAGATCGCATCCATATGGCCGGCATGATTGCCGACGCCATTGCCCTTCCCCATGGCGGCGTTCAGGCCTTTTCCCCAAGCACATAAAGGTGCACGCCGCCATAGATGGAGGAGCGATCGCGCGCTGTATAATCAAGCGATTCCTTGGCCCAATAGGTCCAGCGCGACAGGATGGGCTCCGGCACGCGGCCCGGCAGGATCGTCTCAATGCCGGCGGTGCGGAACAGCACGCGCGCTGCGGGCTTGGCGGTGCGCGTGATTTCGGCCCAGAGGTTGGTCAGGATCTCGTCGGTCATCCAATCCTGCGCATCGAGCAGTACATAGCGATCGAGCGAGGCATCGGGCATTTCGCGCAAATATTCGACGAAATTGGCGTGGCGCACCTCGACCCGGTCGACCCGGCCGACGATATCGGCATAATTCGCTTCCTGCAGATAAGGCGGCAGCGACGCCGACGGGCTATCGCCATAGCCGCGGCCAAAGGCCTGCATCGCGAAATAATTGTCCTTCAGATCGAAATCGCAGGCCAGCTTTTCCAGACGCTCCCGCAGCACCACCGCCATTTTGTTGTCACCCGCCAGCGCTTCATATTGCGAGGGCGGGATGCCGAGGCCGAACAGCGAGGCAGGCTGATCGGTCAGCCATTTGATGAACCCCTTGTCGAACACCGGCGCAATGTCGCGATCGAAAATCTCGCGCTGTTCCTGCATCGAATTGGCGGCCAGCATCACCTTGGGATCGACACCGTTGAGCTTGGCAATGAAATGCGCCGCGCCGATGAAATTGCCCAGCAGCCCGCGCTTGTACACGCCCTTGGCAAAGCCGCCGATCCGCCGCCGGCCGATCATGTCGCGCCCTTCCCAATAGCGCCGGGTAGGCTCGTCGAGATGCGGGCGGACATAGCGTTTGTACGCGGCAATGTTTTCCTTGGAATTGGCGCGCGCGAAGAAACGGTGGAAGGCAGCGTAATTGGGCAGTTCGCGCGCGGCGATCAGCTTCAGCTTGTTGAGCGCGATATGCGCGGTGTTGAGATCGACGGCGGTGATCGCGCGTGGGTTGGCGGTCAGATAGCTCAGCACGTTGCAGCCGCCCGAGGCGGCGTTCGAGCAGGCCTTGCTTGCTGAGATGGTCGTGGCGGTGGACCGCACTGCGCACAGCTCGGTTTCGCGGGGCTTTCATCGTCGGTCTCCTGGGGCGGGTCGCGTCATGCCGATACCGCCGCAGCACCGTAAAAGCAAAGATGTTTGAATGAAGCGCCAGGCACGCGCCGGGTGGCCCGACCCAAAAATGGGGCCTGCCGCCGAGGGGCGACGGCAGGCCCTCAGCACGCTGTTCGGGAGCGGACAGCGTGTATCGCCCATCTCTTCGGGGGAAGGGCTCTTAAATAAACGCCGCTGCTGCGGCTTTGGATGCAGCAGCGGCGAATTTATTCTGATGCCGAAACTTATGGCAGCAAGACGCCGTCGATGACGTGGATCACGCCGTTCGACTGGTTCACATCAGCAATCGTGATGTGCGCGCTATGGCCCTTGGCATCGGTCACCATCCAGCCATGATCGCCCTTGCTGAAGGTCAGCGTGCCACCCTGAACGGTGGTATAGGTGGCCTTGCCCGCATGCGCAGCGGCGCTGGCGGCAATCGCTGCGGCGCTGATCTTGCCGGGGACGACATGATAGGTCAGCACGGCGGTGAGCGTTGCCTTGTTCTCTGGCTTCAGCAGCGTGTCGACGGTGCCGGCAGGCAGCTTGGCAAAGGCATCATTGGTTGGCGCGAACACCGTGAACGGGCCAGCGCTCATCAGCGTGTCAACCAGGCCAGCGGCCTTGACGGCGGCGACCAGCGTGGTGTGATCCTTGGAATTAACAGCGTTTTCGACGATGTTCTTGGTGGGGTACATGGCTGCACCGCCAACCATCGGGTTGGTTTCGCTGGCGATAACGGCGCCGCCGGCAAGCGCGATGGCAGCGGCAACAAGCGAAAGACGAATAGCTGACTTCATGATCGAATTCTCCTGCGAGCACCCTCTATGAGGTGCGGCAGCAACAACGAATCGGTGCCGGATTCGGATGCATGAATTTCTGATTCAGCAATCAAAAGTAACCAATGAACACGCCGAGCCAGGGCATCCCCACCCGAGTGCGGGCGATCAAATCAGGGTCAGATCGCCCTTGGCCACCACCGCCCCGGTTGGTTTGCCGCTCGGCGACCCACCGATTGGTTCGATCGTTACAGCGAGCGTTGCACCGGCGGTAAAGCGGGCGCGATCGGCGGCGGCGATTGCAACCCCCGTCGCCTGGCGATCATGCAGCACGCCGAGCGAGCGGGGCACCCCATCTGCTGCAATCACCCATAGTTCGGGGCTATGGCCTGCATCGACCAACGCAGCCGCGGCTACACGCAGTTGGCCAGTCGCCGGATCATAGATTGCCGGCACGGCTTTGCCATTGGCAACGGGCACAATCTGGGCGACCAGCACCATGCCAGCGATCTGCGCGATTTGCGTCGGCGGCGCGCCTGGCGCCGCGTTTGGCGGGCGCATCACCACCACCGCCAGCATGACCGCTGCTGCAAGACCGCTCGTCAATGCCAGCCCGCGCCACAGCCGCACCGGCGCTGAATCATTGGCGGCGGGCGCCAAGGCGCGTTCGATCCGGGAGAGCCCATTGGCGGGCGGCGCCATTTCAGGCGACCAATCGAACAGTATCGCGAAATGGGCGCGCCAGCGATCGACTTCGGCAGCAAAATCCGGATCAGCCAGCACCCGGCGCAACGCCTCTGCACGGGCGTCGCCCTCCAGCAAGCCAAGTGCCAGTTCGGCGGCGGTCACTGATGCATCGGGCGGGCCGGCATCGGGCGTGCGATCATCCGTCATCGCTGACACACTCCTTCAGCCGCTGCAGCCCGCGGCGCACCCAGCTTTTCATCGTGCCGAGCGGCACGCCCTGGCGATCGGCCAGCTCAGCATAGGTCGCGCCTTCGAAAAAGGCGGTGCGGATCGCGACGCGCTGACGATCTTCGAGCGCATCGAGGCAAAGATGCAGCCGCCGCCCTTCATCATTGACGATCATTGCTTCACTGGCCAGCGGGCGATCATCGGCGATGTCGGGGGCGTCGTCGATCGGGGTGGCGGGGCGGGTGCGTTGCGCACGTCGCCAATCGATCGCGCGGTTGCGTGCAATCGTTGCAAGCCAGCTAATCGGGCTTGCCCGGCCGGGTTCATACCCCCCGGCGCGTTTCCAAATCGTCAGATACACTTCTTGCAACACATCTTCAGCCGCCTGCCTTTCGCCACAGATACGTAGGCAGATGCCAAAAAGTTTTGCAGCCGTGAGGTTATAGAGTTCGGCCATAGCCGATCGGTCTTCTCCACCGGTGCGGACCAGCACGTCGGTGAGATGGGCCCGGGCGGCAGCAGGATCGGCAGGAGCAGACATGTTACCCTCCCGACTAGCCGTCCCGGCCGCTGCCGACAACGCCCGATTAGGGCATCGTTGCGGGACAGGTGTCTGTCCGCGGCTGGTCGCAGCCGCCGATCGGGTGTGGCCTTCTGCCGGGGCATTGATTAAAGCCCGGTCCGTATCTTGTCCCTTTCATGGAGCTTCGCGCCGGTTATGCGCATTGCCATCGCGTCCGATCATGCTGCCTACGCCTTGAAACAGGCGCTGATCCCCTGGCTTGCGGGGCAGGGGCATGATGTCAGCGATCTGGGCACGCATGGCCCCGAAAGCGTTGATTATCCTGATTTCGGCGCGGCACTGGCTGCAGCGATTGCTGATGGCAGCGCAGAACGCGGCATTGCGCTGTGCGGATCGGGGATCGGTATTTCAATCGCGGCCAATCGCAACCCGGCCTGTCGCTGTGCCCTGGTATCGGAACCCTTGTCAGCTGAACTGGCGCGCCGCCATAATGATGCCAATGCGATTGCGATCGGTGCCCGGCTGACCGGCGAAGACATGGCCCGCGCCTGCATCACTGCTTTTTTGACCACCGCATTTGAAGGGGGTCGCCATCAACATCGCGTCGACAAGCTTGGCGCAGCCCCCCTGGAAGGAATCCCAGCATGAGCACCAATCCCCAGAGCTATGGCTCGCGCACCCTGAGCGATGTCCAGCCCGATGGCTTTTTTACGCGCGGCCTGGCTGAAGCTGATCCGGCGATCTTTGCCGGCATTACGCAAGAGCTGACCCGCGAACAGACCCAGATCGAGCTGATCGCCAGCGAAAATATCGTGTCAAAAGCGGTGTTGCAGGCGCAAGGATCAGTCTTCACCAACAAATATGCCGAGGGCTATCCCGGCAAGCGTTATTATCAGGGCTGCCACCCGTCCGACCTAGTCGAGCAGCTGGCGATTGACCGCGCCAAGCAATTATTCGGTTGCGGCTATGCCAATGTGCAGCCGCATTCGGGCGCGCAGGCCAATGGCGCGGTGATGCTCGCGCTGGTCAAGCCTGGTGAGACGATCCTGGGGATGAGCCTGGATGCCGGTGGCCATCTGACGCACGGTGCCAAGGCCGCGATGTCAGGCAAATGGTTCAACGCGGTGCAATATGGCGTCGATCCGGTCACGCATCTTATCGATTTCGATCAGGTCCGCGCCCTGGCGCTGGAGCACCAGCCAAAGCTGATCATCGCCGGTGGATCGGCCTATCCGCGCCAGATCGATTTCGCCAAATTCCGCGCCATCGCTGATGAAGTGGGTGCCTATTTTCTGGTCGATATGGCGCATTTCTCTGGCCTGGTGGCCGCTGGACTGCACCCTTCGCCCTTTCCGCATGCCCATATCGCCACGACCACGACGCACAAAACGCTGCGCGGTCCGCGCGGCGGCATGATCTTGGCCAATGACGAAGCGCTCGGCAAAAAGCTCAATTCGGCGGTATTCCCCGGGCTTCAGGGCGGCCCGTTGATGCACGTTATCGCTGCCAAGGCAGTGGCGTTTGGCGAAGCGCTGCAGCCCGATTACAAAAGCTACATCGCCGCCGTCATCGAAAACGCCAAAGTGCTGGCCGCTACGCTGAAGGAGCGCGGCGCTGAAATCGTATCGGGTGGCACCGATACGCATCTGGCGCTGATCGATCTGACGCCGCTGGGCGTGACCGGCAAGGACGCGGACGAAGCGCTGGAACGCGCCGGCATCACTTGCAACAAGAACGGCATCCCCAATGATCCGCTGCCGCCGACCAAGACCAGCGGCATCCGCGTTGGTTCGCCTGCGGGCACGACACGCGGTTTTGGCCCGGCCGAATTCCGCGAGATTGGCCATATGATCGCCGATGTGCTCGACGGGCTTCGGCAACAGGGCGAGGGCGGCGATCCGGCCGCCGAAGCACAGGTGCGCGCGCGCGTGCTGGCGCTATGTGCCCGCTTCCCGATCTATCCCGAAGGAGTCTGAGCGTGACCGAGGACGAAAAGGCGTTGAGCAAGAAAATGGCGGTGTCGGCGCTGATCGGCGCGGTTATCGCTATTCCGGTGCCGTTTGTCGGCCCGATTGTCGGCGCGATTGCCGGGGCAGGCTTTACCTATTTTCGCGCAAAGAAGCGGGGCTGAATGCGCTGCCCTTTTTGCGGCCATGAAGACAGCCAGGTAAAGGATAGCCGATCGACCGAAGATGGTGCTGCCATTCGCCGGCGTCGCCAGTGCGAAGGCTGCGCGGCGCGCTTTACGACGTTCGAACGCATCCAGCTGCGCGATCTCTATGTGCTAAAAAGCGAGGACCGCCGCGAACCGTTCGAGCGTGAAAAGCTGATGCGATCAGTGTCGATTGCCTGCCGCAAGCGCCCGATCGACGCGGTGCGCATCGAAAAGCTGGTGACGAGCATCCAGCGCCAGCTCGAAACTTTGGGCGACAGCGACATCCCCTCCCAGCGGATCGGCGAACTGGTGATGGACGGGCTCAAAGAGCTCGATTCAGTCGCCTATATCCGCTTCGCCAGCGTCTATAAGGATTTCCGCGAGGCCCGCGATTTTGAAGAATTTGCAGGCAATGTGGCCGAGGTGGGCAAGGGGTGAGCTCTGTAGCAGTCCTCGCCCCACCCCCTGTTATCGTCCTGGTCCGCCCGCAGCTTGGCGAGAATATCGGCAAGGCGGCGCGGGCGATGCTCAATTTCGGGTTGACCGAGCTGCGGCTCGTCGCGCCGCGTGATGGCTGGCCCAATCCGTCGGCCGGGCCAGCGGCATCGGGTGCTGATATCGTGCTCGAACAGGCGACCGTGTTCGATAGCGTTGCCGCTGCTGTTGCCGATTGCGCGCAGGTCTATGCCACCACGGTGCGCAAGCGCGGTGTGACCAAGCCGGTCGTCACGCCTGAACAGGCGGCGCACGACATTCATGCCGCGCCCACCCGCGCGGCCATCCTGTTCGGGCCGGAACGCGCCGGGCTGGAGACGGACGATGTCGCGCTAGCCCGTACAATCATCACCGTCCCGATCAACCCCGCCTTCGGCTCGCTCAATCTTGCCCAAGCAGTGATTCTGGTCGCTTATGAATGGAGCAAAGGGGTGGCGCTGGCCAGCCCGCCCAGCGTCGATATGCCCGTGCCCGCGACGCAGGAAGAGCTGGAAGGGATGCTGCAGCAACTCGACACGATGCTGGAGGATGCCGGTTATTTTTTCCCGCCTGATCGGACGGTGACGACCAAGCGCACCCTGCGCACGCTGCTCACCAAGCCCGGCTGGTCAACGCAGGAAGTGCGGACGGTGCGCGGTATCCTGTCGACGCTTGATCGGCCGCGGCCAAGCCGGGGCGGTTGAACAGCGGATAACGGCGCTCAGCGTTTGTCGAACAAGTCCAGTTCATAGGCGATCGATGCTTCGACCAGATCGTCCCACAAAGCCGCAATCGCGGCTTCGGGCAGGCCGAGCTTCGCGGCCTCGGCGCGGGCATTGGCGATCACCAGCGCCTTGCGCGCTTCATCGCGGACCTTGTCGCGGGTCGGCTTGATCCGCGCGGCGGCGGCCATATAGGCAAAGCGCCGCGCCAACAGCGCGATCAGATCGCGATCGACCTGGTCGACGCCAGCGCGGACCTCGGCCATGGTCATGCAGTCGGGGCCGGCAAGGATGGTGTTGCTCATGCGCGGGGCTTTTGGCGAACCAGTGCCCGCCTGTCCAGCGTGACGCGCCCAGCTTGACGCGTCTAACTTGACTCAGGCTCCCAGCGCCGCTAACCGCCCGCCTTCGCAAATGGCCCCGCACCCCGGTGAAGCGGTGGCCCTGTTTCGGTCCTCAACAGATCAGCACAGAGCGATGACCGGGATATCGCGCGCCTGTTCGGGCACGCGGTCGTTGTTGGCAATTGCAAAGGAATAGATATGTCGAAGCGCCAAAGCGCCAAGTACAAGCTCGATCGCCGGATGGGCGAGAATATCTGGGGTCGTCCCAAGAGCCCGGTTAACAAGCGTGAATATGGCCCCGGCCAGCACGGCCAGCGTCGCAAGGGCAAAGTTTCCGACTTCGGCCTGCAGCTGCGCGCCAAGCAGAAGCTGAAGGGCTATTATGGCGACGTGACCGAAAAGCAGTTCCGCGCTTGCTATCACGAAGCCAGCCGCATGAAGGGCGATACCAGCCAGAACCTGATCGGCTTGCTCGAACAGCGCCTGGACATGATCGTTTATCGCGCCAAGTTTGCGCCGACGGTGTTTGCCGCGCGCCAGCTCGTTTCGCATGGCCACATCAAGGTCAATGGCGTGAAGTGCAACATCGCTTCGCGCCGGGTATTCCCGGGCGAAGAAATCACGCTGGGCAGCAAGGCGCAGGAAATGGCGCTGGTGATGGAAGCGCAGAGCCTGGCTGAGCGCGACATCCCCGAATATGTCGCCCCCGATGGCGCCGCCAAGGTTACCTTCACGCGCGTACCGACGCTGGATGAAGTGCCCTATCCGGTGAAGATGGAGCCGAATCTGGTGGTCGAATTCTACTCGCGCTGAAGCAAGGTCCAGCGTAGCTGGACCAAGCGAACACTCAGCGCGATGCGGCCGGCGTCGCACAAGCGACGACCGACGACGTGGCCCTTCGACTCCCTGCCAAGGCAGGCGCTCAGGACATGCTCTGCCACGGCGCTGCACCCGAGAAGCAAAAAGGCGGTCCCCACGGGCCGCCTTTTTTCGTGGCCGGGTTAATCCGGCAGCTTCATCGTCGCCCTTAGAAAGGCGTCGCTCCTGGCGAGCATGTCGGTCCGCGCACCCGCATCATCCAATTGGTGATCAAGGCCTTTAAACTCGACCAGTTCGATGGGCTTGCCCGCCGATTTCAGGCGCGATGCCATCAACCGGGATTCACCAATGCCGACATTCTGGTCGCCATCGCCGTGGAACATCAGCACCGGGACTTTGAAGACGGCAGCGTTCCGGGCGGGTGAGCCTTCGCTGACATGCGGCCCCCTGCCGATAAACTGGTCGCGCAGCGCATATTGCTTGAAGCCGCGGAGCTCCTCACGCCAGCTGTCCAGGTCGGTCACGGGGGCAATGGCGACGATTGCTTTGAACAAATTGGGATCCAGCACCGACGATTGCAGCGCGGCATAGCCGCCATAAGACCAGCCCACGATCGCCAGATGATCGGGCGTGGTAATGCCCTGCGTGATCAGCCAGCGTCCGGCATCGTTGACATCGCCAATCGCGATCCGCCAGGATTTAAAGCCATTTTCGACGAACCAATTGTCGCCATAGCCCGTCGATCCGCGATAATTGGGTTGCAGCACGGCATAGCCCCGCGCGGCATAAAATTGCGCGAGCCAGTCAAATCCCCATTCGTCGCGTGCGCCCGGCCCGCCATGCGGCATGACAATGGCGGGGATGTTCTTGCCGGTGCTGCCGGGCGGCAGCGTCAGATAAGCGGGGATTTGCGCGCCATCATTGGCCTGGATCGAGATGGTTTTGACGGTGGCGAGCTTGCGGTCGTCAAGGTCGGGCCGCACCGCCACCAAAGAATCGAGATGCCGGTTTTTCTTGTTAAACACCATATAGCGGCCCGGATCGACGTCGCTCCCAAGCCACATCAGCAACTTGCTTTCATCACTGTTGGCATCGACAAAGCTGACCAGCGGTAGCTCCGGTACGGCCTTTTGTAGCGCCTGTTGCAGTTTTTTGAGTTCCGGATCGAAAAACGCCGTTTGGCGTCGATCAGTGACGAAGGAAACACCGACAACCCGGTTTTTGCGCCCGATACGGATCAGTCCGCCAAGATCGACATCGGGCCGGGCAAAGACCAGTTCCTGTTTCCCCGATCCATCGAGCGCGACCTTGAAGAGCGCGCGTCGCCCATCAAGCGTGTCATAGCCATAAGCAACATTTTCGGTCGGATCGACGGCCCATGGATCAAAATTGCTCTCGCCATTGCGGCCACCATTGACCGTGCTCAGTGGCAACCATTGTTTGCTGGCGGGCGAACGATAGAGATATTTGACCTGATCCTTCACCATGCCGTCCGAATCCTCGGGGCGAAGGCCCATGATGCGAACATTGCCTAGCCCATCAGTGATATATTCCACCGCCAGCGCGTTAGCGCGTTCGATCACCGTGCGTTTCAGCGTCGTCGGATCGATCCGTTCGACCCCCAAGCCCGGGCGATTTGACCCGGTGCTAAAGGTTCCTGTGGAGGAAGTTTCGACAAATTGTCGCGTCATCAGCAACGCATTGCCTTCAGCATCGCCAAACCAGTCGATCACGCTGCCACCATTCTGCATGACCTCCAATGCATCAGGTCCTTCGCGCGCGGTGACGACCTTCATCTCTTTGCCATCGCGGTTGATCGCGATGGTTCGGGTAAAGCCGAGCGCATCGACACCTTTTCCTGCCACCGTATAGATGGAGCAGATCAGCCGGTCGTCATTGGCCCAGTCGCATCCCGTCAAGCGCTCGGGATCGCCATCTGAACTGAGGATCGATACGGGCCTTTGACTGCCATCGACCCAGCCTGTCGCGAGCACCACTGATTTGCCTTTGCCAGAGATTAACATCGCAAAATATTGGCCGTTGGGTGACAGGCTGATGCTGCGGACAAATTCGCGCGCGCCAAAAGCCTGCGCGGTCTGGACGGCGGTTGGTTGCTGCTGCGCGGCAACCGGTGCCCACCCCCATGCCGTCGCCGCGAAGACCAGCCAAACCCGTTTCATTACTCTTCCCCGGTTTTTCATATTGTTGCTCGATCAGCCTAATCATTCGCCGGGAGCTCGCAAGCGCCATCGTGGCGATTGCTTGCGCCCGCTCAAATCGGCTGCCAGAAGCGCTCGCATCCTACCGGGAGAGACGATGATGAGCCGCCTGCCTTTGCTGTTTGCCGTGCCATTGGCGCTGTCCATGCCGGCTGGTGTCTGCGCGAAGGACGCGCCGGCCATCTCGGTGGAAACACTTAAGACCATCGACAAGGAGCTGTCGTCCGACGCCTTTGAAGGCCGCGCGCCGACGACACCGGCCGAGGACAAAACGGTCGCCTATATCATCGCGCAGATGAAGGCGGCGGGGCTGCAGCCCGGCAATAAGGGCAGCTGGACGCAGGATGTACCGATGGTCGAATCAACCTTCGCCAACATCAGCCCCTTGGTGTTTGTCGGCGGCAGCGCACCAGTGAGCCTTGCGCCGAATACCGACATGGTCGTGCGCAGTTACCGCGTGCTGCCGCAGATTGCGGTCAAGGACAGCGAGGTTGTATTCGTCGGCTATGGCATCAACGCGCCCGAGCGCGGCTGGAACGATTATGCCGGGGTCGATGTGCGCGGCAAGACCGTGATCATTCTGGTCAATGATCCCGACTGGCAGACGCCGGCGCGCGAAGGACTCTTCGAAGGCCGCGCGATGACCTATTATGGTCGTTGGACCTATAAGTACGAAGAAGCGGCGCGGCAGGGTGCGGCGGCCGCGATCATCGTCCATGATACCGAACCGGCGGCTTATGGCTGGGGCGTGGTCGAATCGAGCAACACGCGGCCCTCGCTTGAGCTCGACGTGCCGGGCGATCATCTCGACCAGAGCGCGGCGATCGGCTGGATGCAACTCGATGCCGCCAAGCGCGTGTTCGCTAGTGCAGGCACGGACTTCGCAAGCCTGAGCGAGGCCGCAAAGGTCAAGGGCTTCAAGGCAGTCCCGCTTGGGCTGAAGGCATCCGTGTCGATGACTGCGACGATCAAGCGGCAGAAGTCTAAGAATGTGATCGGCGTGCTGCCGGGCAAGACCGCGCCAAAGGACTATGTCCTCTATACTGCGCATTGGGATCACCTCGGCCGCTGCACGCCAGTCAAGGGCGACACTATCTGCAATGGCGCAGTCGATAATGCGAGCGGCATCGCCGGGCTGATCGCGCTCGCTGAGGCCTATACCAAGGCTGGCCCTGCCGCGCGCTCGGTCGCGTTTCTGGCGGTGACGGCAGAGGAATCGGGGCTGCTCGGCTCGCAATATTATGCTGAGCATCCGGTCTATCCACTGGCGCAGACGGTTGGCGGGGTCAACATGGACAGCTTGAATGTCATTGGCCTCTCCAAGGATTTCGTGGTGACGGGCGCGGGCAAATCTGAACTCGAAGACCTGATCGTGCCGCTGGCGGCCGCGCAGGACCGCGTGATCAAGCCCGAACCAAGCCCCGAACGCGGCGGTTATTTCCGGTCGGATCATTTCAGCTTTGCCAAGCTGGGCGTGCCGATGCTCGATGCCGGATCAGGCCAGGATCTCGTCAAGGGCGGGACAGCGGCGGGGCGCGCTGCGGCGGAGGATTATGTCACCAATCGCTATCACAAGCCGCAAGACGAATATAATGCGGATTGGGACTGGTCGGGCGCGGTCGCTGATCTGACGCTTTATTACCGGCTCGGGCGGCAATTGGCGGACGGCAAAAGCTGGCCAAACTGGTATAAGACGGCGGAGTTTCGCAGCGTGCGCGACAAGTCGCGCGCGGGCCAATAGGAGCAGAAGCGCGTGACGAAGGTGATCCAGCCCGCCGAATGGGCGCACCACAAGGCGGTGTGGATCGGCTTTCCCAGCCATCCCGAATTATGGCTTGAGGATATCGATCCGGCGCGCGTTGAGGTGGTGGCGTTCGCGCGCGCAGTCCATGCCGATGGCGCGGGCGAAAAGGTGATCCTGGTTGCCGCCTCTATCGAGGCAAGCGACACCGCGCGGAAGATGGCCCCCTTTGCCGAGGTGATTATCGAGCCGTTCGGCGATATCTGGCTGCGCGATACCGCGCCGATTTTCGTGTCGAAATCGGCGGCGCGCGATTTTCGCTTTAACGGCTGGGGCGGCAAATATGATTTGCCCGGCGATGACGATATCGGCGCACGGCTGGCGCGCACGCGGCGGGTCGAGCTCGAGCACTGCGACTGGGTGCTGGAGGGCGGCGCGATCGATGGCGACGGCACCGGCCTGGTCGTCACCACCGAACAATGCCTGCTCAATCCCAACCGCAATCCCGGCTTTTCCAGGCCGATGGTCGCCGAGTTCCTGAAACGCGACCTGGGCTTCAGCGATGTGCTGTGGCTGGGCAACGGGTTGCTCAACGACCATACCGACGGGCATGTCGATAACCTGGCGCGGTTCGTGGCACCGGGATTGCTGGCGATCCCCGAAGGGACCGACAATGACCCTAATTGGCGCGTCTATCAGGCAGCCGCCGAAAATGCGGCGGCGTTCGGGGTGGAGGTGGTCCGGGTGCCATCGCCGGGGCGGATCCTGCACGATGAAGAGATCGTCCCCGCCAGCTACATGAATTTTTATATCGGCAATGCCAGCGTGGTCGTACCCCAATATGGATCGTCGAACGATGACGCGGCGGTAGCGGCCTTTGCCGCGCTTTTCCCCAATCACCACGTCGTCGGCCAGCGCGCCGACCATATCCTGACGGGTGGCGGCAGTTTCCACTGCATTAGCCAGCAGATTCCGGGGTAGGAATCATTTAACGGGATTCCTATTGTCCCGCGTCCGTTCGCCCTGAGCGAAGTCGAAGGGCAAGCGCTGCGCCGGGGCTTTGACTTCGCTCAGCCCGAACGGAATGAGGACATCATTACGATACCGAGCGAGGACCAGAGATGACCGAGATCACCGTCGCCGCGCTACAGCTTGCGTTTGGCCCCGATATCAATGCGAACATCGCTAATGTCGCGCGGCTGGTGCGCGAGGCGGCGGCGCGTGGCGCGCAGGTGATCCTGCCACCTGAATTGTTCGAGGGCGAATATTTCTGCCGGGTCGAGGATGAGGGCCTGTTCGCCACCGCCAAGCCTGTAGCCGAGCACCAGGCGGTGCTGGCGATGCAGGCCCTTGCGGCTGAGCTTCGCGTTGCCATCCCGACCAGCTTTTTCGAAGCTGATGGGCCGCACCACTATAATTCGCTGGCGATGATCGGCCCCGATGGCGCGGTGCAGGGCGTCTATCGCAAAAGCCATATTCCCGACGGGCCGGGCTATGAGGAAAAATTCTATTTTCGGCCCGGCAATACCGGCTTCAAGGTGTGGCCTGGGCCCAGCGGAACGGCCGATACCACGCTCGGCGTCGGCATCTGCTGGGACCAATGGTATCCCGAAACCGCGCGCGCGATGATGCTGATGGGCGCGCAGGTGCTGTTCTACCCGACCGCGATTGGCAGCGAACCGCATGACGAGGGGCTCGACACCGCCCGGCTGTGGCGCCGCGCCATGGTGGGGCATGCAGTGTCGAATGTGGTGCCGGTGGTGGCGGCCAACCGGATCGGTACCGAGCACGGCCAGACATTCTACGGCACCAGCTTCATCACCGACGAACGCGGCGACATCCTCGCCGAGCTTGGCCGCGAGGAAGAAGGCGTGATCACCGCGACGCTCGACATCGACCGGGTCAAGCGCCACCGCGCCGCTTTTGGCTTTTTCCGCGATCGTCGCCCCGACCTCTATGGGCGGCTGGTGCAGGATATCTAGCGCGGACACCGCCGCCGTCGGTGCGGCGATCTCCCTTTGCCCTCAGATCGCCGCCAGTGCCTGATCGAAATCGGCGATCAGATCATCGGCATCCTCTACCCCGATCGAGATGCGGACGAGATTGTCAGTAATCCCCAGCGCCGCCTTGCGCGCCTCTGGCACTGACAAATGGGTCATGCCAGCGGGGTGGCTGGCGAGCGTTTCGGTGCCCCCCAGGCTGACCGCGAGCTTGGCGATGCGCAGCGCATCAAGGAAAGCAAAACTCTCCTTCTCGCCACCCTTCAGGAACAGCGAAAAGGTGCTGCCCGCCCCCATGTCATGCCGCTTGTAGATATCGGCCTGGCGTTCGTCGCCTGGGGTGGTTTCAAGAAAGCCGAGATAGCCAACCCGCTCGACCTTGGGGTGATCGCGCAGAAAGGCGCACACCTTGGCGGCATTTTCGCCCGCGCGCGTCATCCGTAACTCCAGCGTCTCCAGACTGCGCAGCAGCATCCAGGCGGTATTAGGATCGGTAATCGTGCCGATCGTGTTCCGCATCAGCCGGATCACATCGATCTGCTTCTTTGATCCCAGAATCGCGCCGGCGACGAGATCGGAATGGCCGCCGACATACTTCGTCAGCGAATAGACGACGATATCCGCGCCATGCTGCAGCGGCTGGAACCAGAGCGGGCCCAGGAAGGTATTGTCGATCGCGATGGGCGGCTTGTCGGGTGAATCGCCGAACACGGCATCGCGGGCAGCGGCGACCGCCTGGACATCAACCAGGGCATTGGTCGGGTTGGCGGGGCTTTCGAGATAGATCAGCGCAACCCGGCCCATGCCGTTTGCCCTGGCCATCACCGCGTCGATTTCTGCGCGGGTGGCACCTGCCGGAAAATCGACGAAATGCACGCCGAACCGCCCGAGAATGCGGGCGATCAGCGTTTCGGTGGCGGCATAAAGCGGGCCGCTATGAATGATCGTGTCGCCCGCGCGGACCATTGACAGGAACAGGGTGGCGATGGCCGACATGCCGCTCGAAAACGTCAGCGCATCCTCGGCATCTTCCCAGACGCCGAGCCGGTCTTCGAGGATTTCCTGATTGGGGCCGTTGAAGCGCGAGTAAACAAGACCGTCCGCGCCGCCCGGCCGCTTGCCGGTCACCCCTTCGAAATGGCGCTTACCGGCGGCGGCGTTGGGGAAGACGAAGGTGGAGGTCAGGAAGATCGGCGGCTTCAGCGATCCTTCCGACAGCATCGGATCATAGCCATGCCCCATCATCAGCGTGGAGGGTTTCAGCTTGCGCCCGCCGACCTTGTCGACCTTTGGCTTGGGGTGGCGGCGCGGGACGGCGCCGGGAAGGTCTGCTTCGGGCGTGTCGGTCATGGCGAGGGCTCCTATACGGCCGCTTTGGATCGACTAGTCTCTACAGATACTATCGCGACGCGGCTAGCGCTGTCGGGATGATCAGGCGTCGATCGCTGGCAATCCGATGAGCGAAATCTGCCGACCATAATCGGGTTCGCCGCGGTGCGTTGCCCGGCGGAAGCTGAAGAAGCGATCTTCATCGGCATAGGTATCAAGCCCCAGCATTTCGACGGTCCTGATGCCGGCCGCGGCGAGGCGATGGGCGACATAGGCTTCGAGATCAAACTGGTGATGGCCGAGCTTGCCGGGGGAAAAAAAGCGCTCATTTGCGGGATCATCGGCGGCAAAGCGGGCGGCAAAACCGTCATCCACCTCATAGCTCGCGCGGGCGATGCACGGGCCGATTGCGGCAGCAATCCGATGACGGTCAGCGCCCAGCTGCTCCATCGCGGCGATGGTCGCATCCGTAACGCCGCCAATCGCCCCCTTCCAGCCAGCATGCGCGGCACCGATCACCCCGGCGGCGCTGTCGACCAACAGCACCGGCGCGCAATCGGCAGTGAGAATGCCGAGCAGCAGCCCAGGCCGATTGGTGACCATCGCATCGGCATGCGGGCGGAGATGATCGTCATGTGGTTCGGTGATGACCACCGCGTCCGCCGAATGGATCTGATACAGCGTGACGATCACGCTGCCTGGAGCAACAGCGGCGATTGCCCGGCGCTGATTTTCGATCAGCTCGGGCGTTGGCGGTTGACCCCGGCGTCCCATGTCGAGCGAGGCCATCGCGCCCGTCGATACCCCCCCGCGCCGTGCCAGAAAGCCATGCGGCACGGCCCCAAGCGCCTTAGCGCGGATCGCCTCTACAGCGCTCACAGCACCAGCTGCATGATCAGATCGCGATCGATCTGGTTGCCGGTCGGGAAGGCGTAATCGCCGATATGGACAAAGCCATAGCGATCGTAAAAGCGCTTGGCGCGATCGTTATCCTCCCAGACGGTCAGCACCAACGCCGTTGCGCCACGGCTGCGTGCGGTGTCGATTGTCCAGGCCATCAGCGCCTGGGCAATGCCGCTGCCGTGAAACGGGGTGGCGACATAAAGCTGGCTGAGCTGCAGCGCGCCGGGCAACAGGGCCGGGGCTTCCAGCCAGACCGACGATAATTTGACATAGCCCGCGATGTCTTCGCCCGCGCAAGCGAGCCGAAAATGATGTGCCGGATCGGTCATCGCGGCGATCAGCTTGCCCGCCGGACCATAGGCTTCGCCGACATAGAGCGCGATGTCTTCGGCACTGGCCGAATGTTCAAAAGTTTCCAGCCAGATCTTGCGGGCCATCGCGTCGAGCGCTGGGCCATCGTCAAGGGTCGCGTCGCGATAGGTGATTCGGGTGTCAGTCATGCAAAGCCTGCGGGTTGGGGCCAATCAGCGGCGGTGATGGCGATCGCCTTGAACAGGCTACCCATCTGATCCGGCGCCACCAGCCGGTCGCGATCGGCGCGGACCGAACCGCCCAGCACAGCCGCGCGCGCGTCGATGCCGAGCGCGATCAGCAATGCACCCTGATCGACTGGGCCAAAGCTGGCCGCGCCTTCGGCCTTGGCGGCGGCGCAGAGTGTCGCAAAATCGACATGCGCGGTCAGGTCATTCTCACCGGGGGCCTCAAACGGGTTAGCATAGGCACCCGCGCGCATGGCCTGCAACGTGTCGCCAATCGCTGGGCCCTGATAGCCATAATCGATCGTCAGCATTGCGCCGCCTTGGCGCGCGATCCGGCCCGCCAGACCGCGCATCACCGCAACGCTCGCTGGCGAGGTTTCGATCACTGATCCGGGGGCTGCGTCGCGCAGGGCCGGCGGCAGGATTGCGTCTGGCACCTGCTTGCCAGCGATTGGCAGGAACAGCGTGTCCTGGCAGGCGACCAGCCGTTCATGCCACCCGTCCCCGCCACGCACGAGCTGGCGGATCGGCAGTGCATCGAAAAATTCATTGGCGATCACCAGCAAGGCGATGTCGCCCGGCAGCGTGGTTGTGTCGTCGTGCCAGATCGCGCCGGGCACGCGCTCGGCCTGGGCGCTGCGCAAGGTCGGGCTGGTTTCGACGAAGTGCACCGCTGGCACCAGCCCGGCCTTGGCCATCGCCCGCAGCGCATCGGCGGCTAAGGTCCCGCGCCCTGGGCCCAGCTCGACATAAGCAGCCGGGGGGCGTCCGGCGCGATCCCATAGATCGGCCAGCCATAGCCCGATCAGCTCGCCGAACATCTGGCTGATCTCGGGCGCGGTGGTGAAATCCCGGCCGAGCGGATCGCGCGTGGCATAATAATGCGCGTTGGCCGCCCCCATATACTGGGCGAGCGAGATCGGCCCGGCCAGCGTGATCGCGCGGGCAAGGCGTTCAGGCAGGGGCGCATCGATCACCGCTGCATCCATCTCAGGCGACGCTTTCGCCCCCAGCGATTGGCTCGACGCGCTGCCGCCGCCGAGTCGATGTGGCGATCAGATAGGCACCGCCCAGGATCATCGGGAGGCACAGCCATTGGCCCATATGCAGCCCGGTGCTTTCCGCAAAGGCGCGCAATTGTTCATCGGGTTCGCGGAAAAATTCGACGATGAACCGCCCCGTGCCAATGCCGGCCAGCGCAATCCCGGTCAGCCGACCCGGATCGTACCGTGCCTTGGTCCGCCAGAAAAAATACCAGAGCAGGGCAAACAAAGCGACGCCTTCCAGTCCCGCCTCATAAAGTTGGCTGGGATGGCGGGCGATATCATCGCCGGTGCGTGGAAAGATGATCGCCCAGGGGACATCGCTGGGTTTGCCATACAGCTCGCCATTCACGAAATTGGCGATTCGGCCAAAAAACATGCCGAAGGGCGAGGCGCACGCCACATAATCAAGAACGCGCAGCAGGTTTAGCTGTTGTGACCGCGCGAATAGCATCATCCCAATCGTGGTGCCGATCACCCCGCCATGGAAAGACATGCCGCCTTCCCACAGCCTGAAAATCTGGAGCGGGGCGAGCAGCATCGCGGGCTGATAAAACAGCACATAGCCGATTCGTCCGCCCAGAATGATGCCCAAAGTCGCATAGAAAATCAGATCATCGACATGGCGCCGTGCCATCGGCGCACCGGGCTGTGCCACCAGCCGCAGCAGATACCACCAGCCGACGACGATGCCGGCGATATAGGCAACCGAATACCATTTCAGGCTGAACCACCCGATCCGAAAGATCGTGTCGTTCAATCCCAGATCGGTAAACCGGATGTGTTCGGCGACGGTGGACAGGATCAAGGCTTTTCCCCAGGCTGCGGAGCTTCCATAAGGGGTGCAAGCGATAAGACCAAGTGGAGAGAAATATGCAGACTGAGCTCGACCGCCGAATCGATAATGGCCTCGCCGCGCTCACCGGTTTGGGTGGGCAAATGCCGGTGATCCCAATCGAGCTACAGGGGCGCACCTATCCGACGATTGCCGTCGCACCGCCTGCCATGACCTATTATTTCGCGCATTTCTGCAACGAGCATGCCGATAAGACTTTTCTGGTTTCGGGCGATGAGCGGCTGACTTTTGCGGAAGTTTTCGCGCTGGCGCAGCAAACCGCGCGCGCGCTGGTCGATGGCTGCGGCGTCAAGCAGGGCGACAGGGTGGGCATTGCGATGCGCAATTCGCCGTCCTGGATCGCGCTCTACATGGGTATCTTGATGGCCGGCGGGGTGGCGACGCTGCTGAATGGCTGGTGGCAGACCGCTGAGCTTGCCGGGGCGGTCCATGATGTCGATTGCCGCCTTGTGTTCGCCGATGCACCCCGCGCTCAGCGGCTCGACGAGGCGACCGGGCTGGGTGCCGAAGTGATGGCGATCGATGATCGATTGCCGCTGGCAGAGGCGCTGGCGCCGTTATTTGCCCGGGGTGGCAGTGCAACGACGATGCTGCCGATGCTGCGCGGCGACGATAATGCGACGATCCTGTTCACCAGTGGATCGACCGGCCAGTCCAAGGGCGCGCTCTCCGATCACCGCGCCGTGATGCAGGCGGTGTTCAATTATCTGGTCACCGCGCTGATGATGCTGGGTATCTCCAGCGAGGATGGCAAGCCGGTCACGACCCAGCACGCAACCCTGCTCAATGTCCCGTTATTCCACGTTACGGCCGAGGTGCCGGTGTTCCTGCAAAGTTTTGCGATGGGGCGCAAACTGGTGCTGATGCCGAAATGGGATGCCGAAGAGGCGATGCGGCTGATCGAGCGCGAGACGGTTACTTATTTCGTCGGCGTCCCGCTGATGAGCTTCGAGATTTTAACCCACCCGAAGCGCGCTGACTATAATCTGTCGAGCGTCACTGATTTTGCCGCAGGCGGGGCGCCCCGCCCAGTCGAGCATGTCCGCCGCTTGAACGAGGAAATGGGCGGGGCCGCGCCGCTGCTCGGCTACGGCCTGACCGAGACCAACGGCATTGGCTGCGGCAACTTCCGCAGCAATTACCTCGCCAAGCCCAATTCGACCGGTCGCGCCTCGGCCCCGTTGGTTGATCTGGCGATCCTGGACGGTGCCGGGCGACCCGTGCCGCAGGGGGAACGCGGCGAAGTGGGGATTCGGTCAATCTGCAACTTCAAGGAATATTGGGGCCGGCCCGAAGCCACCAGCGAAGCCTTCACCGCCGACCGATATTTCCTGACCGGCGATATCGGCTATCTTGATGAGGCGGGGTATTTGTTCATCGTCGATCGCAAGAAGGACATCATCATCCGGGGCGGGGAGAATATCTCATGCCAGGAAGTCGAAGCCGCGCTTTACGAAAACCCGCATGTTGCCGAGGCAGCGGTATTTGGCCTGCCCGATGAGCGGTTCGGCGAGGTGCCGGGCGCAGTCGTGCATATCCGCGCTGGCGAGGTGATGGATGTGGAGGCGTTGTGCGAATTCCTGACCGCGCGGATCGCAGCGTTCAAGGTGCCCAAGCGCATCTGGATCGCTGAGGCACCGCTCCCGCGACTGGGGACGGAGAAGATCGACAAGGTATCGCTGCGCGCCACCTATCGATCGCTTTATGCCACCGAATCCGCTGCGGCTTGATCTGGCGTCTGCCGTCCACCCGCGATAGAGCGGGGCGATGGCCATTGGCGGGATCAGCGACAGGATTAATCGGCGGACGCTGCTGATCGGCGGCGGGGCCGGCGTTGGGCTGTTCGTTGCCTGGGCGATCTGGCCGCGCCGTTACCTGCCGAACTTGACGGTGGTGCCCGGCGAAACCGCGTTTGGCGCCTGGCTGAAGATCGGCGAGGATGGCCATGTCACCGTCGCTGTGCCGCAGGCCGAACATGGCCAGGGCGTCTACACCACGATGCCGCAAATCGTCGCCGATGAGCTTGGCGCGGATTGGCGCACGGTGGGGGTGGAGCCCGCCCCGCTCAACCCGCTTTACGCCAATGATCTGGGCGCGGGCGAGTTGTTCGAAGGCGTGTTTGCCGGTGTGCCGGAGGGGCTGAAGCGCAGCCATGCCGCGCGGACGGCGCTGGTGCTGACGGCGGGCTCAAGTTCAATCCGCAATTTCGAAGGCGATTTGCGCCAGGCCGGGGCGGCGGGCCGGGTGCTGTTGTGCAAGGCGGCGGCGCGGCGCTGGGGCGTGGCGTGGGAGGCATGCTCGACCCAGGGCGGTTTCGTCCTCCATGGCCAGCAAAAGCTGCGCTTCGGTGCCTTGGCAGCGGCGGCCGCGGACGAGCAGCTCCCCGAAACGCTGCCGCTGCGCGACGGCGCGATTGGGCGCTTGTCGGGCCAGTCGCTGCCCCGGATCGATGTGCCCTCCAAGGTTGATGGCTCGGCCAATTTTGCCGGCGATATCCGCCTGCCCGATATGGTTTTTGCCGCGATCCGGCAGGGCCCGGTGGGCGATAGCCGGCTGGTGAAAATCAATCGCAAGGCAGCGGAGCGGATTCGCGGCGTGCTGGCGGTGATCGAAGCGGAACGCTCGGTCGCGGTGGTTGCCAATAACTGGTGGGCCGCCAATCGCGCGCTCGATTCGCTGATCCCCCGCTTTGAAACGCGTGGGGCGTTGATCAACAGTGATAGCATCGATTCTGCGCTGAATGCAGCGCTTGCCGGGCCGGGCCAGCGCATGGCCGCGCAGGGTGATCTCGCTGCTGTGTTCAAGGGCGCGCAGGTTGTCATGGCCGATTACCGGGTGGGGCTTGCGGTACATGCCCCGCTGGAGACGATGACGGCAACCGCACGGCTCGACGCGGGGCGGCTCGAACTCTGGCTGCCGACCCAGGCACCGGGCCGCGCGCGCGCCGCCGCTGCCGCAGCGATCGGCCTTTCGGAAGAATCGGTGATCGTCCACCCGATGTTGATCGGCGGTTCCTTTGGCGCCAATCTTGAGCATCTGGTCGCTGAACAAGCAGCGGTGCTCGCCAAACAGATGAAGCGGCCAGTGCAGCTTGTCTGGTCGCGCTATGAAGATTTGCTGCACGATCGCTTTCGCCCGCCCGCCGCCGCGCGGCTGACGGCGCGGCTTGGACCCAATGGCTCGATCATGGGTTGGTTGACCAAGATTGCCACCCCCAACACGGGCCGCGCGCTTGCTGATCGATTGTCGGTCGGTGATCCGGCGGTTCGCGCCGCACTCGCGCTGCAGGGGGAGGGTGATCCCTATGCCGTGGCCGGTGCGCTGCCTTTTTATCGCTTCCCCAATTATGCGATTGATCACCACCCCGCCGATATCGGCGTGCCGACCGGCCATTGGCGATCGGGTGCGCATAGCTATACCGCCTTTTTCACCGAATGTTTCCTTGATGAACTGGCCCATGTCGCGGGCACCGAACCCTTGTCGTTCCGCGTATCGATCACGGCTGAACCACGTCTGGTCCGCTGTCTGTCAACGGCGGCGGCGCTTGGCGGCTGGGAAGGCGGCGTCCCGGGCAGCGCGCAAGGCATCGCCTGTCACAGTTTTCGCGGCAGCCATATTGCGGTGTTGGCTGAAGCGCATTTTGAAGATGGCCAGCGCCCCGTGGTTGATCGGCTGGTTGCCGCGGTTGATTGCGGGCGGCAGATTAATCCCGATATTGTTCGCCAACAGATTGAAGGCGGGCTGATCTTCGGCATGGCAGCGGCATTGGGGGGATCGACAGGTTTTACCGAAAATGTCGCTGATGCACGCAGGCTTGGCGATTTGTCGCTGCCGCGGCTTGCCGATTGCCCCGACATCACGATCGAGATGATCCGCAGTGAGGCGGCCCCCGGTGGCGTCGCTGAACTGGCGGTGCCGCCCGTCGCGCCCGCCATTGCCAATGCGTTACAGGCAAGTGCGGGGTTTCGTTTGCGCCGCTTGCCGTTTACCGCAAACCCAGCATGATTCTCCCCCCCGATCATCCGCCAGTTGCGCGCGCCAGAATTGGCGTGCTGCTGACCAATTTGGGCACGCCCGATGGCCCCGATACCCGGTCGGTCAAACGCTATCTCGCCGAATTTCTGTCAGACAAGCGCGTGGTGGAGATTCCGCAATTGCTGTGGCAGCCGATTCTGCGCGGGATCATCCTCAACACCCGCCCGCAAAAATCGGCAGAGGCCTATGCTCAGGTCTGGGGGCCAGACGGTTCGCCGCTCGCCAGCATCACCAAGGCGCAGTCAGCCGCGCTGCAAGGCGCATTCGGGCCGAATGTGACGGTCGATTGGGCGATGCGTTATGGCAAACCCTCCATCCCTGACCGGCTGCGCGCGATGAAAGAGGCTGGCTGCGAGCGGATATTGCTCGCGCCGCTTTACCCGCAATATTGCGGCGCGACGACCGCGACCGCCAATGACAAGGCGTTCGAAACGCTGGCGGCGATGCGCTGGCAGCCGACGCTGCGCACCTTGCCGCCTTATTATGACGATCCGCTCTATGTCGCAGCATTGCAGCAATCGATCGAAGCGGGGCTAGCTGGTCTTGATTTCGAACCCGAAGCGGTGGTGGTGAGCTTTCACGGCATGCCTGTGCGCACGCTGGAGCTTGGCGATCCCTATCACTGCCATTGCCAGAAAACCGCAAGACTGCTCAGCGAGGCGCTCGGGCGACCGGTGATCATCACTTTCCAGTCGCGTTTTGGCCGGGCAAAATGGCTCGAACCAGCCACCGACGACACGCTTGAGGCACTACCTGGCAAGGGCATCACCAAGATTGCCATTGTCGCCCCGGGCTTTTCGGCTGACTGCCTGGAAACGCTGGAGGAATTGGCGATTCGCGGGCGCGAAAGCTTTGAGGAACATGGCGGCACCCATTTTGCCTATCTGCCCTGTCTGAACGATAGTGCGCACGGGATCGGCATGCTGCGCGCCTTGATTGCACGTGAACTTGAAGGCTGGCCAGTCTAGCTTTAGAGCTAAGACGACAAAAAATCAGGAGAGAGCAATGGCACGCGTCGCGATCGTAACTGGGGGTACCCGTGGCATTGGCGAGGCGATCAGCCTGGCGCTCAAAGACCTGGGGATGACGGTCGCCGCCAATTATTGCGGCAATGATGAACGCGCCCGCGAATTCACCGATCGCACCGGCATCGCGGCTTTCAAGTGGGACGTCGCCGATTATGACGCGTGTCAGGCCGGTACGGCGGCAGTCGTCGAGGCGCTTGGCCCGGTTGACGTGCTGGTCAACAATGCCGGCATCACCCGCGATGGCACGATCATGAAGCTGACCTACCAAGCCTGGAAAGAGGTGATCGATACCAATTTGGGCGGCTGCTTCAACATGGCCAAAGCGGTGTTTCCAGGCATGCGCGACCGGAAATGGGGGCGGATCGTCAATATCGGGTCGATCAACGGCCAGGCCGGCCAATATGGCCAGGTCAATTACGCAGCCGCCAAATCGGGCATTCACGGCTTTACCAAGGCGCTGGCGCAGGAAGGTGCACGCGCGGGCGTGACGGTCAATGCGATCGCGCCGGGCTATATCGATACCGATATGGTTGCGGCCGTGCCCGCTGATGTGCTGGAAAAAATCGTCGCCAAGATTCCGGTCGGGCGGCTTGGCCAGGCGATGGAAATTGCGCGCGGCGTGGCGTTTTTGTGCTCTGACGATGGCGGCTTTGTCACTGGATCGACGCTGTCGATCAATGGCGGACAGCATATGTATTGACGGGCGCAGGCCCGCGCGCCGCAGGCTGCGGGCCGATGCGCGTAGCGCAGCGCTCGGCACGGTCGACGGGTCGGCTCCGGCAGAACCCGGTCGATGGCGGCTTTGCCGCCGTGGCAATATTTGCTAAAATCCAAACGACAACGGCAAAGCAGTTGTCTGGCAGGACGGACTGAGCCCGCCTGTCGTCCTAGTCGCGGCAACCGGCGTTGCCCGACCGCGCGGCCATCACCGCGCCTTTACCCCAACACAAAGGGCCGGCCCCTTGCGGAAACCGGCCCTCGCCCTCGATACGCTACGCGAGGAAACTGAAATTAGCGGTAGTTGCGGCAGCCATTGCGGCCGTCGCGCTCGATCGCCCGGCCCGCGAGCGCGCCGCCAATGCCGCCGATCAAGGTGCCCGCTGTGCGATCACCGCGGCCGGCGATCGAATTGCCGAGCAGCCCGCCGGCAATTGCGCCAAGCAGTGCGCCGCCGGTGCCGTCATTGCAGCGGCGATTGTCGCGAAAATTGCGGCGATACTGGCGGTCATCATAGCGGGCATTATAGCCCTGATTGTACCGGCCATCATTGTAACGCCCGTCATTATAGCGCCCATCGTTGAACCGATCGTCAGCGTAGCGATCGTCATACTGACCACCGCGATACTGGTCCTGGGTATAGCCCCCGCGATAGGACTGGGCTGATGCGGCGGTTACGGGCACAAGAGCGCTGGCGCTGATGGCGAGAGCGACGCTGGCGAGCGATAATTTCTTCAACATGATCATTCTCCTCATCGGGCGCGCCGCGAGGCGAGCAGTTCCTGTCCGATAAAGGGGTTATGGGACCAGCTGCTTGAGCCGTCCCTGAATGCATCTGTTATCGCCCGTTCAGGGAGCGATAGGCCTTACGCTATTGGGTGACTGGGCTAAGAACAAGTTCATGCAGCCGCCCCGCGCGCCCCTTTTCTGGTCAATCCTATTGCTATGGCTCGGCGTGCCAAGCTGGTCGACGGTGGCAAGACTGCCGCTGCTCGGGCCCCGGCCCGACTTCAGCGCCACGCCGGTGCGCCTCTATCCCGCAGCACCCGCCAATGCGCGACTGGGCAATCTGGTATTTGATCGCGGCTATCGCCTGACTAGCCCCGACCCCAGTTTTGGCGGGTTCTCATCCTTGATCGTTACGGGCGATCGCTTTCTATTGCTCAGTGATGGCGGCAATATCGTGCGCTTCCGGCTCGATTCGACCGGGCAGCTACATGATCGCGATTTTGCCGAATTGCCCGGTGGCCCCGGCACGGGTTGGGAGAAGAGCGATCGCGACAGCGAATCGATGACGCGCGATCCGGCGAGCGGAACGATCTGGGTGGGCTTTGAAAATGCCAATGCGATCTGGGCGTACCGTCCGGGTCTGCGCAAGGCGTTGCGCCACGCGACCCCAAAATCAATGCAGGATTGGCCCACCAATGGCGGTGCCGAAGCCATGGTTCGTCTGCACGATGGCAGTTTTCTGGTGTTGAGCGAGACCGGCCATTGGGGGACCAACATATCCAGCCGGCATGATCGCGCGGCGATTCGCTTTTCTGGTGATCCCACCCGCAACCGCCGGCAGGGGTTTCGCTTTAGCTATCGGCCGCCGCCTGGCTTCAACCCCACCGACATCGCCGAGCTACCCGACGGGCAGCTGCTGGTGCTCAATCGCCGCTTTGGCTTGCCCAGCGGCTTTACTGCGGCGCTGACCATGGTTGATCCGCGCGCGATTGCGCCGGGCAAGACGGTGCAGGGCAGGGTAATCGCGCGATTCGCGCGCGCCGTGCTCAGCGATAATTATGAGGGAATCGCGGTGGTGCGCGAAGCCGATGGCGGAATCGGGCTCTGGATCGTCTCTGACGACAATCAGTCACACCTGCAACAAAGCCTGTTGCTGCATTTTCGGCTTGATGTAGCGACATTTGGCGCACGCAACCGCGTGCGCCACCTGCCGTGATCAGGCGGCTGCCGTTGTCGGTGCCAGCTTTTTCTTGATATCGCGCTTCAGGCGACGGGCCTTGAGCGACAGCTGGTCATCGGCGGTCTTCACCAGCCAATTGTCCAACCCGCCGACATGTTCGACCGAGCGCAGACCGTTGGTCGACACCCGCAGCTTCACACCGGTGCCGAGCGCATCGGACAACAGCGTCACATTCTGCAGATTCGGCAGAAAGGTCCGCTTGGTCTTGTTGTTGGCGTGGGATACGTTGTTACCCACCTGCCGGCCCTTGCCGGTCAGTTCGCAAATACGCGACATTGCTTGAATTCCTGAATTCTGGTTGCCCGGAAAGAGGGCGCGGATAGCCAGTTCGGGCCGTGCAGTCAACCGATTCACGCTTTGGCATGAAACTAACTGCGCATTGGCGGCGTTATTACGCAAACGGTTCGATACCCCAGAGGAGACCTACTTCATGCGCGCGATTTTGATTCTTGTCGGGCTTGCTGCCCTTGCCGTGGTTGGTGCCTGGTCGATTGGGTTGATCAGCATCGATCAAAACAAGCTTGCCCAGGCGCCGCAACTCAAGCTTGAAGGGGGCCAGGCGCCCGAATTCACCGTCAATATGGCCAAGATCGAAATCGGCACGGAGAATAAGACGATCGACGTCCCCACCGTTGGCACCACGCAAAAGACGATTGCCGTGCCAACCATGTCCGTAGAAAAGCCAGCCAATAGTCAGGATGCCGAGTGATTAGGCCTGAGGTGGCCGGGCATCTCGGATCTGCGGCACAACGCCCGATCTAGCCAATCCGGGCAAGATCGGCGCATAAGCACGCATGTTTCCGCTGCCAGAAGCGATGCGGGCCGCGTTGGCGGCGGCGCGTGCAGCCGCCTTGGCGGGTGAGGTGCCGGTGGGCGCGGTGATCGTCCAAGACGGGCAGATCATCGCCACCGCCGCCAATGCGCCGCGCGCGCTGCATGATCCCACCGCCCATGCCGAAATCTTGGCGATTCGCGCGGCGGCGGTGGTGCTTGGCCGCGATCGGCTTGATGGCTGCGATCTGTGGGTGACGCTGGAGCCCTGTGCGATGTGCGCAGGCGCGATCAGCCATGCCCGGATCGACCGGCTTTATTATGCAGCGGATGATGCCAAGGGCGGCGCAATCGCACACGGCCCGCGCTTCTTCACCCAGCCGACGTGCCACCACCGGCCAGAAGTTTATGCGGGCATCGGCGAGGGCGAGGCAGCGGCGCTGCTCAAGGACTTTTTTGCGGCGCGTCGCTGAGCGCCTTTGATCTTAATTCATGCGGCATGTTGTTAAGCGCGCCGATTCGCTGCAAAGGGCGTGATAGCGCCATGGCACCGCTTCCCCCCTTTCCCTGGATAGACGTCGCAATCATTGCGGCCCTGGTCATCATCAACGGCGTCTTTGCGATGTCGGAGCTGGCGATCGTCTCGTCGCGTCGCGCGCGGCTGGAGGCGATGGCGCGCGCCAATATTCGCGGCGCGCGCGCTGCTATTGCGCTGGCCGCCGATCCCGGCAAATTTCTGTCAACGACGCAAATCGGCATCACGCTGATCGGCATCATCGCTGGCGCTTATTCCGGGGCAAGTCTTGGCGAACCCGTTGGCGCCCGGCTGGCCTTGATGGGCATGGCAAACGATTTGGCGCAGACAGTTGGTTTTGTAACCGTGATCGGCATCACCACCTTTGCCTCGCTAGTGGTCGGCGAACTGGTGCCCAAGCAGATCGCGCTGCGTGCGCCCGAGGCGATTGCGGTGGTGATGGCGGCGCCGATGCAGTGGTTGGCAGTCGCGACCGCGCCGGTGGTCTGGCTGCTCGATTCAACCAGCGCGGGGCTGTTCTGGCTGATGCGGTTGCAGCGCGAATCGGAAGATCATGTCACCGCCGAAGAGCTGCACATGATTGTCGCTGAAGCCTCCAAATCTGGCGTGATCGAGGAGCATGAGCGCTCGATCATTTCCGGCGTCGTGCGGCTGGCGGATCGTCCGGCGCGCGAAGTGATGACGCCGCGCACTGATATCGAATGGCTTGATGTTGATCTCGATGAGGCCGGCATCCGCGCCGCGCTGACCACCGCCACCCATACCCGGTTGCCGGTGGTGGAGGGCTCAGTCGATGCCGTGATCGGCGTCGTCCAGGCGCGCGATATTGTCGCGGCGGTGTTCGCTGGCGAGCCGCTGTCGCTGCGCAAGCTGATGCGGCATGCACCGGTGGTGCTTGATCAAGTCGATGCGATGGACGTGCTCAACGCGCTGCGCCGCGCTGAAGTGCCCATGGCGCTGCTGCATGACGAATATGGCCATTTTGAAGGGATTGTGACGCCAGCTGATCTGCTGTCGGCGATCGCCGGTGAATTTGCGTCGGATGCTGATCCCGATGACGAACCCAATGTCGTGGTGCGCGACGATGGCAGCCTGTTGGTCGCAGGCCAGATGGCGGCGGACGCGCTCGCCGAACGGCTTGGCATCGATCTGCCCGAGGACCGCGATTATGCGACCGTCGCCGGGCTCGCGCTGGCGGTATTCCGGCATTTGCCGGGCGAGGGCGAAAGCTTTGTCGAACAGGGCTGGAAGTTCGAAGTGGTCGATCTCGACGGGCGGCGGATCGACAAATTGCTGGTTAGTGCTGTGGTGCGCGCGGATTAGGCCGTACACTCATTAAACCGGCCAGTCGGCTGTCGCCCCACACTGCCCCATTCAAATGCTCCAATGACTGGTCTGCTAGCGGACGTTTATTGAGGCTGGGGTTCAGGTTGGGCCCGGATGCGAATGTTCACGAATGTTCGCACTGATGCGATAGTTTCGCCAGATCGTCGTCAGGGGGCAACCCTTTGGCGAGGCAGGCAGTGCTTCCCAATGGCGAAGTGAAGTCGGTCAACGGTGTGAAAGAGCGAGGGACGTGTAGCACGAGTCGTTATTGTAGGACAGGATTGGCCGGTTTCGCCCCAGTTGTCGCCATTTAAGGCGTCTTCAGCCAATCCCGAAAGCCGCCGCTCATTTTGTACTCGTCGCGTTATGAGGAATGGCGCCCCCTAGGACATTGCTGCCATTTCCTGTTTATGCGTCGAACGTTCGCTGTCAGTGGGAAGTGACATTTAGGTTTTCGTGGCGCCAAGCCTTTGAGCGAGCGAGGCTGAAGGTTTGCTCACAGGCAGCTTTAGAGGGATTGGAGAAGAGCGGTGTCGGGTCAATTCGTTTTGTGTCAGACACAATTTTTTGGATATGGCGGCAAGTTATGGATCATCTGCCCCTACACTTCGCGTTGAGCGAGGCGCTGATCGTCGTCGCGGCGATATGTGCGGTTGCGCTGACGTGGCGCGTGGATCGGTGGCTTGCAGTCGGTCTAGCAGCTATCGCTGTCGCTGCATTTGTTGCGGTGATCCGAATTGCCGCTCGAATGACCGGCGACATCGTAATCCTCCACGAATTTCTATCGCAATATGGCACGATATTTGGCCTTGGTTGCATATTTGGGGCGCTGTTGGGGTGGAGAGCATGGCTACCCCCGGTGCTCGGTGCGGTTGCTGCGGCGCTGAGCATGACTTTTCCCGAGGTCCATCCGTTGCTATTGGCTGCTTTGATTCTGGTTGGCGCAGCCTTGGTCTATCGCAACACAGCGGACCGGAAATTTCTGGCTGCGGGCAGCTTTGCCTTCTTGCTGTTCGCGGGCCTTGCCAGCATGCCGTTCCGTGCTGACTATCCGGCACTTGGCTGGCACATCTTCCACACATTGGTGGCTGTCTGGTATGTGTTGGTCGTGGCCTTTGTGCTAGGTTCGTTCTCGATGCGCAGCGAGGGGGTATCATCATGACAGCCGCATTACTTGGCCCGCTTGTATCATTGACGGCCACGGCTTTTCTGATTTGCCTGACCTATTTTCTGGGATTTCGCGGCGGGCGGCGTTTTGGGAGCGAAGATGAGTTTCTGGCGTTGAGCGCACCCTATGGCGGGGCCACGCAACATCTGATGGACGCTGGCGGGGCAGGCGGCATTGCGTTGCTTCGTGATGGCCAGCTACTCGTTGCAAAAATGGTTGGCGATAAGGTCGCAACACGGATCTTTCCGCAGTCGGCTGTTGATTCGCTTGTAAGTTCATACGCCTCACCGGGTGAGCGTTTGTCGATCAAAATGCAGTTCAAGGATTTGGGATTTTCAGCGGTGACGTTGAAAACGACATTAGTTACTCTGCCCGCTTGGCTTGATATGCTCCAAAGAACAGGAAATAAATCGTGACTCCAGAAACTCCTGCGTGGGCAACGGCCAATATTCTGGGCATCTCAATTGCTGTATTTTTCTTCGTGATCATCGCGGAGATGTTATGGGCGCGTCGCCGTAACAATGGTGCTTATGAAGTCAAGGACACGGCCACTTCGTTAGTGATGGGCGCTGTCAGCTTGTTTACCGACGCGGCCTATGCGGGCATCCATCTGGCAATTATCCTACTCGTCTATGATGCACGGCTTTTTGATATCGGCTGGACATGGTGGGCGCTGATCCTGTGCTTTTTTGCTGAGGATTTTGTTTATTATTGGGGACACCGGCTCAGTCATGAGCATCGGCTGTGGTGGGCGAGCCATGTGATTCACCACTCATCGCAGCATTTCAACGGCTCAACGGCGTTGCGGCAATCATGGACAGGATTGTTGGGAATTGGTTTTTTCATCCGTTTGCCATTATTTTTCATCGGTTTCCCGCCTGCGATGGTGTTTCTGTTTGTCGTGATCACGGCCGCCTATCAGCTGTGGGTGCATACCGAGGCAGTAAAGAAGATTGGCCCGTTCGAATGGATATTGAATACCGCGTCGCACCACCGCGTCCATCATGCCACCAATCCCAGCTATCTTGATACCAATCATGGCGGGTTCCTGATCATTTGGGACCGTATGTTTGGAACTTTTGCCGCCGAGCGCGATGACGAACCGTGTCGCTATGGCATCGTTTCCAATCTGGGTACTTTTAACCTTTTTCGTGTTGCGCTGCATGAATGGGCGGCCATTGCCAAGGATGTGGCCGGAGCCCGTTCGGCGCGCGATGTCATCGGCTTTGTCTTCGGCCCGCCCGGATGGAGCCCCGACGGGTCACGCCAGACATCGCGTTCAATCAAAGCTCAATGGGCGCGGGAAAATGAAACACTCGTCGCGGCCGAGTGAAATCTGGAAATTCCAGTGATTACGGTGACATTTGGCGCGATTGTAAAAATGGGTCAATCAAGTATATGAGCCCCAAAAATCCCCCTGAGAATGAATCACTGCTCAGTGAAGTTCGCAGCGGCGCATAGTCCTAACGCGACGATTGACCACACCAAAGCTCGGTTCTGGCTGCAATTTGCGGGTTCGGGTCGCAACTGATCAATGTCCGACAGCATGAATGAAAGGGCATCTCGACGATCCGCTTCCTTAACTGCGAATGGCCGCTGTCGGTGTGAGCAGCCTGTTCGGAGAGCGAGGCAGGAACGGCGACAACTGGGTCGACTGCTGCCGTCGCGGCGCAGCGCGATCGAAGGGCGGCTATCGGCTTTGAGCTTCCCGAAAGCTGTCGGACAGGAATCCACCCAAAGTCGGCCCTTCAGCCCTTGTGCCGGTAGCGGTCGTTGATGGGTTGACGTCCTAACCCCCCAGCTTGCCAAAGGCCGCTTCGAATCCCGCCTTGTCGCCGGTCGCCAGCAACCGCGCCTGTTCGATCCAGCGATCCCGCGCGATCCGCCCGACAAAGCTTTCCATCTGCGCATCCAGCGCGGTGATTTCGTCGGGCGAGAGGACCGCGAGCTGATCGATTGTGGTGATGCCCAGCGCCGCCAGCCGCGCCGCCGCTTTTGGCCCAAGCCCCTTTAACAGCGTGACGGGTAATGGTTCACCCGATGCGGACTCCGCCGTTGGTGTCGCGGCAACCGGATCAGAGACAGCGGCGTCGGCGCGGGTGGGCTGAGGATCTGACTCGGTCGTCGGGGCAGCAGGCGCGACGGGGGGTTCGATTGGCGCGTCCGGCGCAATCACCGTCGGGCTGTGGCCGGCGTCCACGGCATGGCGCTTCGCCTCGGCGATTTCGCCTTCCTTGACGCGGCGGCGCATCGCTCCCCACAGGATCATCGCAACGGCGAAGATGATACCCAGGGTAATCAGGACAAAGCTGACCGAGGTCATCGTTCCGGCGCCGGCTGTGGTACTGGTCAACATGGCGTCACTCTCCTCTGGCCGTGCGGCGTACCCTGGATAGGGGCCGTGGGGTCGTGGTCCAACCGCTGCGGCCAGTCATCATACCGATTCACGGGCAATTTCGCGCCACCCGATATCGCGTCGGCAAAAGCCGCTCGGAAAATCAAGGGCGTCAACACCGCGATAGGCCAGCGCCTGGGCGGTGCGGACATCGGCGGCGCGGGCCGTGACGGTCAGCACTCGGCCGCCGCTGGCGACCAGGGCGCCGTCGATGTCGCGCGTGCCCGCCTGGAAAATCACGGCGCCAGTCGCCGCTGCTGCCGCCAGATCACCGATCGCGCCGCCCGCTTCGGGCGTGCCGGGATAGCCGCGCGCGGCCATCACCACCGTCAACGCGACATCGTCCGAAAATACCGGTGCGGGGCAATCCGCCAGTGTCCCCTGCGCGGTCGCGAGCATCAGCGCGAGCAGATCGCTCTCCAGCCGCAGCATTAGCACCTGGCATTCGGGATCACCGAAACGCGCATTATATTCGATCAGCTTGAGGCCGTCCGCGGTCAGCATCAGCCCGGCATAGAGCACGCCCGAAAAGGGCATGCCGGCATCGGCCATTGCCTTCACCGTCGGCGCGATGATCATGTCGATCGCCTGCGCCTCCAGCGCCGGGGTCAGCACCCGCGCGGGGCTATAGGCGCCCATGCCGCCGGTATTGGGGCCGGTATCGCCATCGCCGACGCGCTTGTGGTCCTGCGCCGATCCGAAGGGCAGGATCGTGGTGCCATCGGTCAGCACGAACAGGCTGGCTTCTTCGCCGGTCAGAAATTCCTCGATCACTGCATCGCCGCCCGATTTGCCAAACATGCCCTCCAGCGCCGCTTCGGCTTCGTCGCGGGTGGCAGCGATCGTCACGCCTTTGCCGGCGGCAAGACCATCGGCCTTGATCACCACCGGCAGGGCGAAATCACCAAGCGCCGCCAGCGCGCCGTCGCGCGACGTTACCCGGGCATAGCGCGCCGTCGGAATGCCGGCGCGCTTGCACAAATCCTTGGTGAAGCCTTTGGAGCCTTCAAGCTGCGCCGCTTTGGCGTCGGGGCCGAACACCGCGATCTTCATTGTCCGCAGATTATCCGCCAACCCGTCAACCAGCGGCGCTTCCGGCCCGATCACGACCAGCTGGATCGAATTGCGCAGGCAGAAATCGATGATGGCGCGGTGGTCCGCGGGATCAATCGCGGCGATCACTGCATGCTGGGCTATGCCCGGATTGCCGGGTGCGGCATAGAGGGTGGACAGGCCCGGCGATTGTGCCAGTTTCCACGCCAGCGCATGCTCGCGGCCGCCCGATCCGATCAGCAGGACGTTCATGGTCAATAGCTTCTCCGATGATGACGACACTGGCGGCAGCGCCCGGCTGGTAGCCGAGACGCTCCCCGGCGACAATGCAGCCCCTTTGAGCGTCGGCGAATTGTCGCTGAAGTTGAAGCGCTTTGTTGAGGGCGAGTTCGGCCATGTCCGGCTGCGCGGCGAGATATCGGGCTATAAGCGTGCGGTGTCGGGCCATGTCTATTTGGCGCTGAAGGACGACAGCGCGGTGATCGACGCGGTGATCTGGAAAGGCGCAGCGAACGCGCTGGCCTTTACCCCGCAGGACGGGATCGAAGTGATCGCCACCGGCAAGCTCACCACCTATCCGGGCCGTTCCAAATATCAGATCGTGATCGATCGGATGGAGCTGGCCGGCGAAGGCGCGCTGATGGCGCTGTTCGAAAAGCTGAAGGCGAAACTGGCAGGCGAGGGGTTGTTCGATCCGGCGCGCAAGCAGCCCTTGCCCTTTCTGCCGCGCACAATTGGGGTGGTGACGTCGCCGACCGGGGCGGTGATCCGTGATATCCTGCACCGGCTCGCGGATCGCTTTCCCAGCCATGTCATCGTCTGGCCCGTGGCGGTACAGGGCGAGGCGGCAGCGGGGCAGATTGCCGCCGCCGTGCGCGGCTTTGATGCGATTGCGCCGGGCGGGCCGGTGCCGCGCCCCGATCTGGTGATTGTCGCGCGCGGTGGCGGCTCGATCGAGGATCTCTGGGCGTTCAACGAGGAAGTCGTTGTCCGCGCCATCGCCGATTGCCAGATTCCAATCATCTCCGCAGTTGGCCATGAAACCGATACCAGCCTGTCCGATTTCGCCGCCGATCTGCGCGCGCCGACGCCAACCGCCGCAGCCGAGATTGCGGTGCCGGTGCGCGCCGATCTGATCGCGACTGTGGCGGGCTATGGGGTGCGTGCTGAACGCTGTGCGCGGCGCTATCAGGAGCGCGGTCGCGAGCGGCTGACGGCGCTGGCGCGGCTGCTGCCCCGACGTGACGCCTTGCTCGGGCCACAACGGCAACGGGTCGACGATCTCGGCCAACGGCTCGATCGCGCGCTGGAAGCACGGGTAACGCGCGGTCGCCGTCAGCTTGATCGTGCCGGCACGGTGCTGCGGCCAGCGATGCTCGCACGGCAGCTGTCGGGCGCGCGCGATCGGCTGGCGCGGACTGGCAAGCTCCTTGATGCGCTTAATCCCAAGGGCTTGCTCAAGCGCGGCTATGTGCTGGTTGAGGCGCGGAGCGGCGGGGTGGTGACTACGGCCGAAGAAGCCCGGGCGGCTGGCGCGCTGATGCTCCACTTTGGGGATGGAGCGGTTGCGGCGCGGGTTGAGCGCACGTCCGCAAAGCCCTATGAAAAACCCGTCAGCGCCCAGCCCAGCCTGCTATAACGGATCTGGAACGCAGCTGGGCAGATGCCCGTCGGCCCGTTGAGGAATACCCGCCATGTTGATGTCGAATACTGATCGCGCCGCCCGGCTGCATTATATGGCGAACAGCTTTCGCGTGCTGGCCCCGGGCGATCACGTCGATTGCGCGGTGACGGGCGAGCGCATTCCACTCGATGCCTTGCGCTATTGGAGCGTGGCGCTGCAACAGCCCTATGCCAGCGCAGCGGTGGCGATGGCGGCGATGACGCCGGCATGAGGCGGCCGGGGGGCATTCATCGCGCCAGACGCTTTGCCGCCGGGGTTGCGATCATGATCGTCCAGGGCAGCTGCATCGCGCCCGCCGCCGAACGGCCCGAAGCGCCGTCAGCCAAGCCGATCGCCAAGCCAACCGCGCCGGCCCCGGTAAAGCCGATGGCGCCGTCTGCCATCACCGCCAATCAGCGCCTGCTCACGCAGACTGGCTTTCGACTGGCCGGGCCGATGATCCAGGGCGGCACGGTGATCGGCAGCGTTCCCGCCGGCACCACGTTGCTCAGCTTTAATGGCGCGCCCTTGCCGATGACGGCGGATGGCCGCTTCCTGATCGCTTTTGATCGGGACGCCCCGGCCAGCGCGACGCTGTCTGCCACGCTCGAAGACGGACGCCAGATCGATGAAGTGCTGACCGTGGCCAGGCGGGCATGGAATATCGAACGACTCAATTCATTGCCGCGCTTTGCCCAGCCCAGCGAAGAGTTCGACCGGCTGCGCCCTGCCGAGCTTGAACAGATCAATGCCGCCCGCCAGATCAGCGTCAATTCGACCGGCTGGCAGCAACAATTTCTCTGGCCAGTGGTCGGGCGGCTCTCCGGCATGTTCGGATCGCAGCGCATTTACAAGAATGGCGAGGCGGGCAGCTATCATTCGGGCAGCGATGTTGCGCAGCCGACCGGCACGCCAGTAATCGCGCCGGCCGATGGCGTGGTGATCCTCGCTGCTGATCATCCCTTCACGCTGGAGGGTAATTTGCTGATGATCGACCATGGCATGGGGCTCAACAGCGCCTTCCTGCACCTCTCGCGGATCGACGTGCGGGTGGGCGAAACGATCAAGCGCGGCCAGCGGATCGGTGCCGTCGGCATGACCGGGCGAGCGACCGGGCCGCATCTTCACTGGTCGCTCAAATGGCACAACAGCCGGATCGATCCGCTGCTGCTCGCCGGGCCGATGCCGGTGGTGCAATAGCGGTGGCGATGGCAACCAGCCGGGCTGCAGGGTCAGCGAACCCGGTTTACTTGGATATAGCGGCTGCCGGCGATGCTGGCGCGAAAACTGCCTAAGCTACCGCGGATAATGTTGACCTTATCACCCGGGACCGGTGGATATCTGCCGAGCGATTCGCCCATCCGCCAGATCGTGTCATCGTCCAGCGTCAGGGTGAAAAGCTGCTGACCAGCCAAACCAACCTTGATGATTTTAGCGGTGATCTCCTGAACGTCGCTCTCGCTCGATTCCCCCGGCTTGCCGAATAAATTGATGTTGGGCAGGGCAAAGCCGAAGAGCGAGCGACGCGCTTTCTTTACCTCGGCGCGATCAACCACGACGATCGACTTGTTCTCCTGGGCCGTCACCAACGCAGCAGCAGTGCGATCAAAACAGGCCAAGCGCTGGGTCGCATCGGCAATGCTGCGGCATGCGGTCAACTCCGCCACGACCCGGGATGCGCCCTCATCGGTGGTTTGATCGATCGTCGCTGCGGCAGCCATCGTTGGCATTGTGATCATAAGACTTGCTATCAGCAGAACAAAATTGCGCACGTCCCATCTCCCAAGAATGACCGCTGGTATCGCGCGACCGCCCTATGCTGACAAGGCAAAACGCAGCTAGGTGTATTGCTGCTATAATACGACAACCATGTTGCAGTTTTGTCACTTCGAAGCTCAAAAAAGTGATGTCCTGCGTTTCTCCATTGCTGCTGTGAAGGGCCCGACTTTATACCGATGCTATCTGTAGGATACCCTTGCTGGGTTTCTTCGATAAAGTTCGGGCTGCGTTTAGCCTCTAGAAGGGGAAAAAAATGAAGAGCAATTTCCGCAACAGTTTGCTGGCATCGACGTTGTTGATCGGCGCTACCGCGTTCGCATCACCGGCACTTGCCCAATCTGGTCCATCAGAGGCTGATTCGTCGGACGCCATTGTCGTCACCGGTTCGCGCATCGCGCGTCCGAGCCTTGATACGGCTGCGCCGCTCAGCGTCATTTCGGCTGAGGAATTCAAGCTCAGCGGTTCGGTCAACGTCGAGCAGGTCATCAACCTGCTGCCGTCGGTTATTCCTGGCACCACGGGCTTCTCGAACAACCCCGGCGGCGGCATCGCGACGCTCAACCTGCGTGGTCTGGGTTCGGCGCGTAACATCGTCCTCGTCAACGGTCGTCGCTGGATGTTCTACGATACCGCCCAGACGGTCGATTTGAACACGATCCCTGCGTTCCTTCTTGAAGGTGTCGACGTGGTGACCGGTGGTGCATCGGCAGTGTACGGTTCGGACGCCATTGCCGGCGTTGTGAACTTCCGTCTTCGCAACAACCTTTCCGGTTTTGAAGCTGGCGCCCAGTATTCGGTAACCGAGGCTGGCGACGGCACGCGTTTCAACGGCAACCTTGCCTTTGGTTCGGACATTGGTGACGGTCGCGGGCACATTACGGCTTATGCCGAATATTATCGCCGCGACGCGGTGTTCCAGGGCGATCGCGATTTCTCGCGGTTTGCACTCGCCGATAATGGCGCCGGTGGCTTTGCTCCAGGCGGTTCGTCGACCATTCCGGCCGGCCGCTTCTCCGCGCCTGCCACGGCAACCGTTAACGGTGTCGCGCTGAACCGTGCCGCCGGCACGGTGTTCAACGGCTTTGGTGGTATCTCGCGCGATGGGACCTCTTCACTGAGCCCCTATGTTTCCGCGACAGACATTTATAACTATGCACCGGTCAACTTCCTGCAGGTGCCGCAGGAGCGTTATCTGCTCGGTGCCTTTGCCGACTATGAAATCAACGATTATGTTACGGCATATTCGGAAGTTTCGTTCGTCAACAACCGCGTTGACAACGTCTTGGCGGCGACGCCTGTCACCGGTTCGTTCAACGTCAACATCAACGCTGTTTCGCCATTCCTGACGGCAGCAGACGTCACGGCGCTGCGGCAATTGGATGCCAATGAAACGGCGATCAACGTAGCCCGCGCCGCCAACGGCCAGACTCCTTTGTTCGCTGGTCTGGCAGCCGCTGCAAACGCCACAGGCGTTGTGCAGCTCGCCATCAACCGCCGCACGGTTGAAAGCGGCGGTCGTGCCAATCTCGACGAGCGCAACGCTTTCCGCGTTCTGTTCGGCCTGAAGGGCAATATCGGCGAAACCGGCCTGAAATATGATGCCTATTACAGCTATGCACGGACGCGGAATGCGAACGTGCAGCAGGGCAACATTTCGCGGGCGGCATTCCAGCGTGGTCTTGATGGTACCGATGCTGCGATCGATATCTTCGGCCCGAACACGCTGAGCGCAGCATCGATCCGCCAGATTTCGATCGTTGCCCAGAACAACGACATCTCGACGCTTCAGGTTGCCAACGGTACGGTCAGCGGTAACCTGTATGACCTCGGCTGGGGCGGTGGCCCAATCGGCTTCGTGGTCGGCGGCGAATATCGTCGGGTCGCATCGCAGTTCATTCCTGATACCGCGCTGTCTTCGGGTGACGTCATCGGCTTCAACGCTGGTAACGCCACGGCAGGCAGCTATGATGTGAAGGAAGGCTTTGGCGAACTTCGTATCCCAATCGCCGCCAATCAGCCCTTCTTCTACAGCCTCGAATTGTCTGTTCAGGGTCGTTATTCGGATTATTCGATCCGGTCGATCGGTGGCGTAGGCACCTATGCTTTCGGTCTGGAATGGGCACCCATTCGTGACATCAAGTTCCGCGGCCAATATTCACGCGCTGTTCGCGCACCGAACGTCGGCGAATTGTTCGGTGGCTTGCAGACCGGCTTCCCAACCGTAACCGATCCCTGCACCACTGCAGCGGCACTGGCTCCTGGCGGTTTGCGGAATACCTGTCTCGCAACTGGCGTCCCCGCTGCCAATATCGGCCAGGGTGTTCCTTCAGTTCTGCAGGCAAACACCCAGATCCAGGCACAATTTGGTGGCAACCCCAATCTGAACGCTGAAGAGTCGACCTCGTACACCTTTGGTGCGGTGTTGCGGCCTAGCTTCATCCCGCGCCTGTCGCTCACCGTCGATTACTTCAACATCGAAATCGGTAACTCGATTGCGACGGCGGGTGGCGGCGTCGCCAACATTCTGAACCTGTGCTACAATGTGTTCCAGGATCCGAACAACGGCTTTTGCCGGTTGATCAACCGTAACGTTGGTACGGGCTCGCTTGACGGTCAGATCAACCCTAACGGCTCCGCATCGGTGGTGTTTGGTGGTGCGGCAAACCTGTCGTCGCTGTCGACCTCCGGCATTGACTGGGAAGTGAACTATCTTCAGCCGCTGGACTTCGGTCTCGTCTCCAGCTCGTCGAAGCTCAGCTTCAACTTCCAGGGCACCTGGACGGACAAGAACACGTTCGTCCCAGTGGTTGGCCAGAACACGTCGATCGAATGCGCTGGCTTCTTCGGCAACACCTGCGGCACGCCGCAGTCGAAGTGGAAGTTCAACTCGCGTCTCAGCTGGCTTGACGGCCCGCTGACCACCAGCCTGCGCTGGCGGCATCTGTCGGCAGTCAACGATGATGATGTGACGACGCTTTATTCGGTGGAACGCCTTGCCGCTTATGACGTGTTCGATCTGACCATGGCGTATGAAGTGACCAAGAACCTCACTTTGACGGCAGGTGTCAGCAACATCGGCGGTCGCACGCCACAGCTGATTGGCGACAATCAGGAGCAGGCAAACACCTATCCTGGTGTGTATGACGTGCTTGGCCGTGACTTCTTCGTCGCGGCGCGCGTTCGCTTCTGATCGAAGGCAGCATCTAAAGAAGGGGCGGTTCGCGCGAGCGAGCCGCCCTTTTTTTGTGGTATCGGCTCCGCGCAAGGCGGAATGACTTCAGTGTAGCGAAGAGTCCTGGCCATCCAGTTTATGTCGATTATGGCCTGGCGCCCCCCCCCGCCCGGCGCCGCCATTGCAATCCATGCCCGGTGAGTGACCCTGAATGCGAATAGGTACCTAATAGCGGACCCCTGGGCAGTTCACCGCCTTGCCATTGCCAGGGAATCACGCATGGCGACATGATGTCGCCGCTGCGTCAACCGATCGGGAAACCGATCCGCTAATCAGCCAGGCAACGGGTTCATCCCCGTCGATCATGATGAGCCGCGCCGCGCAATCAGCCCCCAACAGGGTCAAATCGCCAACCATTCGCTCAACATCCTGGACGTCGAGCGCGGCCTGCACCATCGCCTGAAGTCGAGCGACCTCACGGCGTGCCTTCGTCGTTATCCAATCAACCATGGCGATAGGCTGCCGACTGCGCAGGGCCTGGCTAAGGGCAAGCGGCAATTCTTCGACGATCGACTGCTGCCGATAGGCCTGACAGGCAGCGTCAATTGTCGCCACTGTCGTCTCGTCCTCCGGCGCGCCGTGCGCGACACGGTGGGCGAGCGCAAACAGCCCCGCCTCGAACAGCGCCATCATGGCCGCGCAGCGATCGCGATTATGGCGCACGGCCCTGCTGTCAGCATGGTGGCAGATGAAGCGAAGCTGGGCGCCAGCTGCGGCGACCCGAACAGCCTCAGCAATCGATCCGACCGGGCAATATTCTATCCCAAATTGACTTGTCACCGCATCAAAGCAGCCATCGCCAAAGGGCAAAGCATCGGCTGCAATGCCGCCGAGCACGCCCAGCGCCCTGGCCTTGTCCCCCACCGCGGCCGAATCGACGCCCGTCACCGTCAGATCGGGGCGACCTTGGTTTATCGCCACACCGACTGCACCGCCGCCCGCTGCCACATCCAAGATGCTGGCGCCGTTCGGCAAGACATTGGCCAGGTCGCGCCAGATCGCCAAAAGGCTATCCTTCAGCGCGACTGGCGCTCGCGTAAGGCAGCAGCCATCGACGCTTTCCGCCCAATAATCGCTCCAGGCTTCGACGGACTCGATCACATCACCACATCGAAAGCGACCGTGAGCCGCTCACCTTCATCAAAGGGGCGCGTGCCATGAAACATATAGCTCGGAAACAGCGCCAAGCGGCCTGGCATTGGCTCGATCGTCGCCAATGGGGCAAGGTCAAGGCCGAGCTCAGCTGGCGGTGCCCCGATCTCAAGCCAACCCGGCCGATCGCCCTTGTCGAGCTTGGGCAAAGCGACATAGCAGGCCGAACTCAACACGCCCTCCGGGTGAACATGGTGGACATGGAATCCGCCGCCGCTGAGCCGCACCGACCAGCTGCCAGCAAAGCCAAATGGCTGCCCGCGAAATCGCAGCAGGGGGTGGGTTGGGTCTGCGGGCGGCAGCGCCTCCAGATGCGCGCCGACTGCCGCCGCAAGCCGCTCTCTCAACTGCACAAGGATCGGGTCAGGTCGCGTCAGCAACCGTCCGCGCGTTTGCGTGCCCCCGCGCAACGATTGACCGATCGGATGGGCGCGCGTGCGATGCAGATCGCGCAGCGTTGCCGCCAGCCTGTCGAGCTCGGTGTGAGAAAAACCGATATCGGATGTGCCGTAAAGCCCGGGCTGATCGCACAGCCAGCGATGCCGCGGATCGTCCGCCAGCCGCCAGGCGAGCGACAGATGCGCCCAGGCCGATACCATGCCGATATCGGCGCGGACCAAGGGCTCGATCAGCCTGGCGGCTAATCCCGGATCACGCCGCCTTAGGGCATGGCGACCGCGCGCGAAATCGACATCCTGCCCTGCCCCTGCCCGCGCAAATGCCGCGTCGGCTCGGTCCAAATCGCCTGACTCGCTCGCAAACACGGCCTCCAGCATGGCAAGTTCGGCATCATCGCCCAGATAAGGCCTTGCCTGATCGAGCGCACGCAGCGCATCCGCTTGCCGCCCGCCCAATGCCAGGCTGCGCCAATAGGCAAATTGCAGCCCACGATCGGCGGGCGTCAGCGCAACGGCCTTGGCAAAGCCTTCAGCGAAGTCTCCGTCAGTCCCCGATTCAGCACGCATCCGGGCAAGGCTATTCTGCCCGTCAATCCACCCGGGGTTGCGCGCCACTTGATCCGCCAGCAGCGCGATGCCGCCGCCTTGCCCCGCTGCCTCAAGTGCCTCGGCGAGTCCCAGCACCAGGGCGGGGTCTTGTGCCGAGTGATCAAGCGCTCGGCGATAAGCAGGCACGGCAGCGTCGTCGCCGCGTTCCAGTGCAACCCGTGCGGCCCCGTGCAGTGCGATCGGTCGATCGGGCGCTAGGGCAAGCGCACGATCATAATCAGCAGCTGCGGCGGCAAGATCACCGCCGTCGCGGTTGACCGTGCCGCGCGCTTCCCACAGCCGCGGATCACCGGGAACGGCCGCGATAAGCTGATCAAGATCAGCGCGTGCACCCGCCCAATCCCCCTGTCGCTGGCGCAGCAACGCGCGATTATAGCGCGGGTCGACCGCCTTCGGGTTGCCCACCAGTGCGCGATCGAAATGCCGGAATGCTCCCGCCACATCGCCTTGCTGATTCAGCAAATTGGCATAATTATTATTGATTTGCGGATCATTGGCTGCAAGTTTCAGCGCACGACGAAACGCATCGGCCGCAGCATTTGCCCGGCCGAGATTGGTTTCGCAAAGCGCCAGCAAATGAAGGACCTGGGGATGATCCCCCATGATCCGCAGCACGGTTACCAGATCGGTGCGTGCGGCTTCAAACCGGCCCGATTGAAATTCTGTTTCGGCGCGGCGAAACAGGGCATTGACGTCGAGCTGAACCATGCATCAACGATGCCGCGTCACTCCCGGCTTGTCTAGGCACGCGCAGGCGCCGGGTGCGCATCAGGCATATGGTTGTGCCGCATCGGTCCTGTTGGGTGTCCTTGTTTGGCGGCGCAAAATCTTAGCTGTCGCGGAACCAGCCCGTGATCGAACAACGACCGACCGGGGCGAAGGGCGGCACATAGCTGACATGGTGATCCTGCGGCACGCGAAACAGGCTGAGCGCGTTGAAGCGCGGACGATAGCCCGCCACAATATCGCCGTCTGCGTCCAGGAAATTAAGATAGCCGCCCCAATCGGGTTTCCAGTCATCAGGGGCAAGGCTCAGGACATACGCCACCCGCCACCCTTCGCCGACATGGCTGTCATTATGCCGCGACAGGAAATGGGTCGGGGCGTAGAAAGTTGCCTGGGCATCGGCCTTCACCAGATCCGGGATGCTGGTAACCTGGCGAACAAGGTCCAGAAACGGCGCGTCGTTGATGTGTTCAAACACAATGTCATGCGGAGAATCGGGCATCCAGCCCCCAAGATAGGCGTCGAGCATCGGGTAACGCGCATAGGCAAAGGCATAATCGCCGCGCTGCGCCGCCGTTTGTACCGATGTGCCAATGCGCTGGCGTTCAGCAGGCGCCAAAGCCGCGAATTCCTTTGCCGTCAACGCCTTTGGGCCATCTGCACCGGCGCTCCAGGCCATGCCCCACGGGGTTTGGTTGGCCAGAATTGAACGCAGTTCGCGCGCTGAATCGAGCTTGAGCACATCCCTGATCTGGATCCGCCCATCCCGGGTAAAGCGATCGCGCAGCGCTGCACGGTCAAGCGCCGGGTTGAGCGCCAACAGATGCAGCGCCTGATCGGCGGACGAGGGAGTCTGTGACATAGGGCAGCGACTTTCCGGCACGGAGCCAAGCTGGCCTAACGCTGGCGATGGCCTGCTACAACCCTCACGCCGATCATTACCTCACCGTCAGCACCAGGGCACCATCGCCCTCATCGGCATGAATTGACGCCCCATCCTTGACCGCACCTGACAGGATCAAATCAGCAAGCGGGTCCTGCAAGTAACGCTGCACCGCGCGTTTCAGCGGCCGCGCACCATAAACCGGATCATAGCCAACCCGCCCCAGCCAAGCCCGCGCGCCGCTGGTCAACTCGATCGTCACCTTGCGCTCGGCGAGTAATTTGCGGACACGCTCGACCTGAATGTCGACGATCGGCGCCATCTCGCTTTGCCCCAGCCGGTGGAACAGCACGATCTCGTCCAATCGGTTGAGGAACTCGGGGCGAAAATGCGCGCGGACCATTTCCATCACCTGCGGCTCGACTGTTGACACATCCTGGCCATCCTCCAGCGCGGTCAGATATTGGCTGCCGAGGTTGGAGGTCAGCACGATGATGGTGTTGGTGAAATCCACCGTGCGGCCCTGCCCGTCGGTCAGCCGCCCATCATCAAGCACCTGCAACAACACGTTGAACACATCGCTATGCGCCTTCTCGACCTCGTCGAACAGGATGACCTGATAAGGACGGCGGCGAACGGCCTCGGTCAGTACGCCCCCTTCCTCATACCCGACATACCCCGGCGGCGCCCCGATCAGCCGCGCGACGGCGTGCTTCTCCATAAATTCGCTCATGTCGATGCGGACCATGGCGCTGGGGTCGTCGAACAGGAATTCGGCGAGCGCCTTGGTCAGTTCGGTCTTGCCGACGCCGGTTGGCCCCAGAAACAGGAAGCTGCCCAGCGGGCGATTGGGGTCCTGTAACCCAGCGCGCGCGCGCCGCACGGCGGTGGACACGGCGCGGATCGCCTCCTTCTGGCCGATCACGCGCTTGCCGATCGTCTCTTCCATCTGGAGCAATTTGTCACGCTCGCCCTCCATCATCCGCTCGACCGGAATGCCAGTCCAGCGGGCGACGACACCGGCGATATCCTCTGCCGTCACTTCCTCGCGCAGCATCGCGCCTTCGCTCGCGCCTGCCGCTGCGGCGAGCTGCTTCTGCAGCGCGGGGATCGTGCCGTAATTGAGCTCGGCCATCTTGCCGAGATCGCCCGCGCGCTGCGCCTGCTCGACTTCGAGCCGCGCCGCATCAAGCTGCTCCTTGATCCGCGCTTCGCCGGCAATCTTGTCCTTCTCCCCTTGCCAACGCTGGGTCAGTTCAGCCGATTGCTGTTCCAGATTGGCGAGTTCGCCGTCCAGCGTCGTCAGCCGGTCCTTTGATGCGGCGTCGGTTTCACGCTTCAAGGCCTCGCGCTCGATCTTCAGCTGGATGATCCGCCGGTCGAGCGTTTCGATCTCCTCGGGCTTGGACTCAACCTCCATCCGGATGCGGCTAGCGGCTTCGTCCATTAGGTCGATTGCCTTGTCGGGCAGAAAGCGATCGGTGATATAGCGGTTCGACAGCGTCGCCGCGGCAACGATCGCGCCATCGGTGATGCGCACCCCGTGGTGCAGCTCATATTTCTCCTTCAGCCCGCGCAGGATGCTGACCGTGTCGGGCACGGTCGGCTCGCCGACGAACACCGGCTGGAAGCGGCGCTGGAGGGCGGCGTCCTTTTCGACATGCTTGCGATACTCATCGAGCGTCGTCGCGCCGACGCAGTGCAGCTCGCCCCGCGCAAGGGCGGGCTTCAGCAGGTTCGACGCATCCATCGCGCCTTCGGATTTGCCTGCGCCAATCAGCTGGTGCATCTCGTCGATGAACAGCACGATATGGCCTTCGCCGGCCTTCACTTCGTCGAGCACGCCTTTCAGCCGCTCCTCGAACTCGCCGCGATACTTTGCGCCGGCGATCAGCGAGCCGAGATCGAGCGACATCAGCGTACGGTCCTTCAGCGTATCAGGCACATCGCCATTGGCGATGCGGATCGCCAAGCCCTCGGCAATCGCGGTCTTGCCGACGCCGGGTTCGCCGATCAGCACGGGGTTGTTCTTGGTGCGGCGGGCGAGAATCTGGATGGTGCGGCGGATTTCCTCGTCACGGCCGATTACGGGATCGAGTTTACCGTCGCGCGCCGCCTGGGTCAGGTCGCGCGCGAATTTCTTGAGGGCATCATAGCGATCCTCAGCACCCGCCGTGTCGGCGGTGCGACCTTTGCGGAGGTCATTGATCGCCGTGTTGATCCGCTCTGGCGTTGCGCCGGATTCCTTGATCGCTTTGCCCGCCACGGTGTTGAGCGACAACGCAAGCGCAACCAGCAGCCGCTCAACCGTAACATAGGAATCACCGGCCTTTTGCGCGACCTGCTCGGCAGAATCGAGGATGCGGACGGCGTCATTGTCAATGCCGGGGGCTTGCTGCGCGCCGCTGCCCGACACCGCTGGTACCTTGGCGAGGGCGAGGTCGGTTTCGCTCAGCGCGCGCGCGGGATCACCGCCCGCCGCCCTGATCAGCCCAGAGGCAAGGCCCTGCTCATCTTCGAGCAGCGCCTTCAGGATATGTTCGGGCCCGATCCGCTGATGGCTCATGCGGATCGCCACGGTCTGCGCCGACTGGAGGAAACCCTTGGCACGATCGGTGAATTTTTCGAGGTTCATGGCCTGTCCCTGTCTGTTGAGAGCGATGTAATGTTGCCAATTTGCAACACAAGGGCAGTCGCGCGGAGCAGGGCCCAGAAAATGCCGATCCGTTTCAAAATCGATCGTCTTTTCCCAAAGGGACGTGGCGCTCCCGCCAGCCCGCAGCTAGAGGCGGAGGCGATAAGATGAAAATAGGGGCGGGCGGATGCGGTTTTTGGTGAAGGGCCTTGGCGTGCTGGTCGCGCTGCTGGTTGTCGTGGCAATCGCCCTTGCGGTCTGGGAACCGCTCACCGCCACCGCCGCTGCGCCACCGCCTGCGCATCGATATGATACCCGTATTGTCCGCGACACTTACGGCGTCCCGCATGTCTTTGGCACAACCGATGCCGATGTCGGGTACGGCATTGCCTATGCACATGCCGAGGATGATTTCGAGACGCTGCAAGAAGTGGTGGCGATGACGCGTGGCCGCGCTGGCGCGCTGACGGGGCAGCCGGGTGCGGGCGTCGATTTCGCGCTGCATCTGGTCCGCGCGCGCGAAACCGTGACACGCGATTATATGAAGCAGCCCGCCGATGTGCGGGCATTGCTCGATGCCTATGCCGCGGGCCTCAACCATTATGCTGACCAGCACCCGGGCGAGGTGCGGCTGCGCAACCTGTTCCCGGTCGACGGGCAGGATATTGCGGCAGGCTTCGTGCTGCGCTCGCCCTTTTTCTTCGGTCTCGACGCTGTGCTCGGCGCGCTGGTGGGAGAAAAGCCGCTGCCGGTCGAAAATGCCGGGCCGCATCCAGACTCGCCTAACATCGCGCCGATCCCGGCCGGGGCGGTCGATCCTAATGAGGGCAATCTCAACGGCTCCAATGCCTTTGTCGTCGCACCCAAGCGATCGGCGGACGGTTTTACCCGGCTCGTCTCCAATGCGCACCAGCCCTATCGCGGCGGGGTCGCCTGGTATGAACTGGTCGTGCATTCGAAACAGGGCTGGGACTTTGCCGGCGCTACCTTCCCGGGCGCGCCATATCCGCTGCTTGGTCACAACAAGACGCTCGGCTGGACCAATACCGTCAACCGGCCCGATTTGATCGATATCTATAAGCTCGTCCTCAACAAGGAGGGCACGCAATACCGCTTCGATGGCAAATGGCTGCCGCTGGAAACGCAGCGGGTATGGCTGCATGTCAAACTGTGGGGACCGTTTGTGCTGCCGGTGCCGCGCACTGCCTATCGATCAGTCCATGGCCCAGTGATCATCAACAAGGATGGCGCGTTTGCGATCCATTATGCCGCGCCCGAACAGCTCGGTATGGTCGAGGAATATTACCGGCTCAACAAGGCGCGCGATTTTGCCGAATGGCAGGCGGCGCTTAGCAAACAGGCCGTGCCAGCAACCAATTTCCTTTATGGCGATGCAGCGGGCAACATCGCCTATTTCTATAATGCTGCCTTTTTGAACCGGAAGCCGGGCTTTGATTATGCCCATGTGTTGCCGGGCGATACCTCGGCTAATCTCGCCTCTGGCACGGTTCCCTGGACGATGATTCCGCGCAACATCAATCCGGTGTCAGGCTTTTTGGCCAATGCCAACAACACCCCCTTCCAGGCGGCGGGCATTGGCTCTGACCTCAATCCGGCGGACTTTCCCAAATTGCTGGGCATTGAGACCGACACCACCAATCGCGGTACGCGGTCGATTGAGCTGCTGGGGGCAGATCCGTCGATCTCTGACGCAGATCTTCACCGCATCAAATTTGATAGCGCGGTCAGCAAGTTCAGCTGGGCAGCGCGTTGGTTCGACGACATCAACAAGGTTGATCCCAAGGGCGACACGTTGATCGCCAATGCCAAGGCCGTGATGGCGAAATGGGATTGGAACTATGACGGCAAGGGCCCGGCCGATGCGTTGGCCGTCATGTTGCTGCGCAGTGGCAATCGCATCCATTATCCCCGCAAACCCTGGCCCGATGCGCGAGAGGAATTGCAAAAGGCAGCCAGCTATCTGATGCAGCATTTCGGCAAGCTTGATCCGCCGCTCGGCACGGTGCTGCGGTTGCGCCAAGGAACAGTGGACCTGCCGCTCGATGGCGGGCCCGACGCCCTGCGCGCCACCTCCAACTGGGACGAAGCGCCCGATGGCCGGCTGGTCGTGAAGCATGGCGACAGCTTCATCATGTTCATCGCTTGGGACAAGGCGGGCATGGTCAGCTCGACATCGATCCAGCCCTATGGCGCGGCGACGACGCGGCCCGAATCGAAGCATTATACTGATCAGATGCAGCTGTTTGTGGATCACAAGCTGAAGCCGGTCTGGTTCGATCCGGCCACGCTGGAAAAGCATAAGGAACGCGATTATCGGCCCTAGGCTGTTCTGCGCCCCGCCGGAGGTCGGTTGTACCGCGCGGCGGGGCTGCTATAGTTACGCAATTACAATTTCTTGGTGAGGAAAACCTGCATGCATCTTCGATCGATCGCGCTTTCGGGCGTTGCTTTCTGCGCGCTTTTGACCCCGCTCGCCGCCACGGCACAGACACCCGCCGCCGCTGTCAAACCCGCCCCAGTCGCCGATCTGATCAAGAAGGTCGATATCGCCTATAACGAGTTTACGCTGCCCAATGGCTTGCGCGTGATCGTTCACACCGATCGCAAGGCCCCGGTCGTCGCGGTCAGCGTCTGGTATAATATCGGCTCGAAATTTGAGCCCAAGGGCCGAACCGGTTTTGCCCATTTGTTCGAACATCTGATGTTCAACGGCAGCGAAAATGCGCCGGGCGATTTCTTCGACCCGCTCAAGCAGGTCGGTGCCACCGATCTCAACGGCACCACAAATTATGATCGCACCAATTATTTCGAAACCGTGCCGACCCCGGCGCTGGAAAAGGCGCTGTTCCTTGAAAGTGACCGGATGGGCTATCTGCTCGGCGCGGTGACGCAGGAAGTGCTCGATGAGCAGCGCGGCGTCGTGCAGAATGAAAAGCGCCAGGGCGATAACCGTCCTTACGGGCTGATCCAGTATAAGCTGCTCGACGGGCTGTTTTCGAGCGATCACCCCTATGGCCATAGCGTGATCGGATCATTGGCTGATCTCGACGCGGCCAGTCTCGATGATGTGAAGGGCTGGTTCCGCAATCATTATGGCCCGAACAACGCCGTGCTGGTGCTGGCGGGCGATGTCGATCTGGCAACCGCGAAGCGGCTGGTGACGCAATATTTCGGCAAAATCGCTGCCGGGCCGACCACGTCGCTGCCCAATGTGCCGATCCCGACGCTGGCTGCACCAAAGACCGATGTTATCCATGATCGTGTTGCGGCAACGCTGGTGCTGCGCGCATGGGCGGTGCCGGGGCTGAATGACAAGGATGCCGCCGCGCTCAACGCCGCTGCGTCTGCGCTTGGTGGTCTGTCGAGCTCGCGGTTGGATAACGTCCTGGTCCGTCAGGAGAAGCTGGCTGTTCAGGTCAGCGCCGGGGTGCAATCGCTGGCCCAGATTGGCATTTTCCAGGTCACGATGGTGGTCCGTCCTGGCGTTGATGCCGCCGTCGCCAGCAAGCGGCTTGATGATTTGATCGCTGAGTTCATCAAGACCGGGCCAAATGCTGATGAGCTGCAGCGCGTCGTCACCACCAGCGTGTCCGGCCGGATCGCCGGGCTTGAATCGGTTGGCGGCTTTGGCGGCAAGGCCGTCGCGCTTGCGCAGGGCGAACTTTATTCAAATGACCCGGGCTTTTTCAAGAAGCAGCTCGCCGCGCTTGCGGCGCAAACCCCGACGACTGTGCAGGCGGCAGCGCAGAAATGGCTGACGCGGCCGGTCTATAGTCTGTCTGTGGTTGCAGGGCCGCGTGAGGCATCGGGCGACGTCGCTGCCGCCCCCAAACCTTTGGTCTCGCCGCCTGCGCTCAAGCCCGCTAACTCGCGCGCCGAAACCGATCCGGCCGTCGGCCCGGTTGCCAATCTGGTCTTCCCCAAGGTGGAGCGCGCCAAGCTCTCCAACGGGATTGAGGTTGTTTATGCGCAGCGTACCGCCGTGCCGGTGACGCGTGCACTGATCAGCTTCGATGCGGGGGCCGTCGCCAACCCCGCCGATAAGCTCGGCTTGCAGCAGCTCACGCTGTCGATGCTCGAAGAGGGCACAACCACGCGCGATTCGATCGCCCTCGCCGAAGCCGAAGAGCGGCTAGGTGCCAATGTCTCGACCGGGAATAGCGCAGACCGGACATTTTTGAGCATATCGGCCCCAAGTGCCAATGCGACCGGTGCCTTTGACTTGTTCGCAGATATTGTCCGCAACCCGGCCTTCAAGCCAGAGGAGGTCGCCCGCCTTCGGACGACTCAGCTGGCCGGTATCCAGCAGGAGCTGACCAATCCGGCCGGGCTGGCTGGGCGGGTGTTGCCGAAATTGCTGTTCGGCCCATCGCCTTATGCCAAGACGGCGGGCCAAAATGGCGATCCGGTGGCGGTCGCCAAGCTAACGCGGGACGATCTCATCGCCTTCCAGCAAGCATGGTTGCGGCCAGAAAAGGCCAAGATCTTCGTCGTTTCCGATCTTGGCCTCGCGGCATTGGTGCCGCAACTCGAACGCGCCTTTGGCAATTGGCAGGGGGTTGGTGCCGCCGGTGTCAAGGACCTGAGCATCGCTCCGGTCCAGACCGCGCCCAAGATTGTGCTGATTGATCGCCCTGATTCACCGCAATCGTTGATCACTGCCGGGCAACTCACCCCGCTCAAGGGCAGCGACAATCTGCTCGACGAGCAGACCGCCAACGACGTGCTGGGTGGTGATTTCCTCTCGCGGATCAACCTCGATCTGCGCGAAACCAAGCATTGGTCTTACGGCGCGGGCGGCGGCTTTGGCCAGAATGAGCAGCTCGTCACCTATCGGATCAATGCGCCGGTACAGGCCGACAAAACCGGTGAGTCGATCAAGGCGCTCCAGATTGATCTCAAGGAATTTTTGAGCACCAAGGGCATCACCGATGCCGAGTTTACCCGCACCATCAACGGGGCGACTCGCGAACTGGCTGGCAACTTCGAAACCGCTGGCGCAGTGCTGTCAGCGATGCTCGATAATGATCAGTATAAGCGCCCCGATGATTATTACGCGACGATCACGCAAAAATATCGCGCGATGACCAGCGCCCAGCTTGACGCTGCGGCACGGGCAGCAATCAACCCCGATAAGTTCGTCTGGGTGGTGGTGGGCGACGCCAAGGTGGTGCGTCCGCAACTTGACTCGCTCGGCCTGTCGGTGGAGGTGGTGCCCGCCGCGTCCGTTACGGACGTGAAGTGATAACCGAAGCTACAGGAGAAGCGATCATGGCCGCAGTCGATGGCACCTGGAATACCGTTGTAAAGTCTCCGCTCGGCGATAACGCCGCTGTCGTTGTCATCAAGAGCGATGGCAACACCTGGACTGGTACCAGCTCGGGCCAGATGGGCTCGGTTGAGATCACCGATGGCACCGTCGATGGCAACACCGTCAAATGGACGATGGCGATGACCGTGCCGATGCCGATGACGCTGACCTGCGAAGCCACGATCGATGGCGACACGATCACCGGCACGGTCGGTGCTGGCGCATTCGGCAGCTTCCCGATGACGGGCAGCCGCGCCTGATCCTTCGGGATTCGTAACAACGCCCGACATGGCCCGCCTTTCCTTTGGGAAGGGCGGGCCATTGTCGTATGTGCTCAGCGCACCAACCGGGTGACATGCCCCATCTTGCGACCGGGGCGCACGCTCTTGCCGTATAGGTGCAGGTGGGCGTCGCGCTCCGCGAGATAGCCGGCCCAGCCATCAGCATCCTTGCCGATCAGGTTGAGCATCTCGACCCGGGTCGCGGTCAGCCCGGTATCGCCGAGCGGCAGGCCACAGATGGCGCGGATATGGTTTTCGAACTGGCTGGTGACAGCGCCCTCGATGGTCCAATGGCCGCTATTGTGGACGCGCGGTGCCATCTCATTGAACACTGGGCCGTCCGCGCCGACGAAATATTCGCAGGTCAGCACCCCGACATGGCCTAGAGTTTCGGCGATCCGCCCAGTCAGCGTCGCCGCCTCGCCCCATTGCTGGGCGATCTCAGCCGGTGCGGGCAGGGTGGAGCGGGCGAGGATGCCGTCCTTGTGCTCGTTCCATGGCGGCGGATAGCTCACCATCGCGCCATCGTTCCCCCGCGCCAGCACGATCGAGAATTCGTGGCTGAAGGGCACGAATGCCTCCAGAATCGCCGGTCGCGCGCCAATCGCTGCCCAAGCGGCGTCGACATCGTCCGGGCTCTGGAGGCGCACTTGTCCTTTGCCGTCATAGCCCAGCCTGAGCGTCTTGAGGATCGCTGGGGTACCGATCGCGGCGATGGCCGCCTGCAGCTCCTCCAGCGTCGTTACCTTGGCCCAAGCGGCGGTCCTGCCGCCTAACGCATTGACGAAGCTCTTCTCGTCCGCCCGGTCCTGCGCAATGGCAAGCGAGGTAGGGCCGGGATGAACCGGTACCTTGCCGCTCAGGTAATCGACGGGCTCGATATCGATATTCTCAAATTCATAAGTGACGACATCAGCAGCGCTCGCAAATTCGTCGAGCACGATGCGGCTGTGATAATCGGCGCGGGTGAAGCTCGCGGCGGTTTGCGCGGCGACGGCCTCCTCGTCGGGCGCGAGCACGCGGGTGTTATAACCCAGTTGCGCCGCCGCAATCGCAAGCATCCGGCCCAGCTGTCCGCCGCCCAGAATGCCGATGGTCGAACCGGGGGGGAGGGGCTTCACGCCGGATCGGTCGCGACGCTAGCGGTTTGCGCCGCGCGCCAGGCTTGCAATTGCTGCGACAGCACTGGATCGGCGAGCGCCAGGATCGCGATCGCCAGCAACCCGGCATTTTTGGCCCCCGCCTTGCCGATCGCCAGCGTGCCCACCGGGATGCCGGCGGGCATCTGTACGATCGAGAGCAGGCTATCCATGCCGTCCAGCGCCTTGGACTGTACCGGCACGCCAAGCACCGGCAGATGCGTCATCGACGCCGCCATGCCGGGCAAATGCGCCGCGCCGCCCGCCCCTGCGATGATCACCTTCAAGCCCCGGTCGGCAGCCGTGGTGGCATAATCGACCAGTCGCTGTGGCGTGCGGTGCGCGGACACCACCTTGCTCTCATAGGCCACGCCCATCGCGTCCAGGATTTCCGCTGCCTGGCGCATTGTCTCCCAATCGGAAGTGCTGCCCATGATGATGCCGATTTGCGGTTCCATCACAAGCAACTAGCGGGCAGCGCGCTCAAGGGCAATCGCTGCCCGCGCGCGCTGGTCAACGCGCGGCATCATACCACGCGCCCAGATCCTGATGCATCTGCGTCAGCGCCTGGGGGTTCAGGTAGATCATGTGCCCGGCCTCATAGTATTTGAAGCTGATGTTGCGGCGGCGGCTTTCGTCGAGCTGCATGTGGTTGGCATCAAACTCCGCCCCGTAAAACGGCGTCGCCATGTCATAATAGCCGTTCATGAACAGTACTTTGACGTAAGGGTTGGTGCGCATCATATGGGCGAGATCGACGGCGGTGTTGGGGGCCAGTTGCGGGCCGTTGCTGCCCGGCGCACGGTGCCGCCAATCCCATTCAAAGCCGCTTTCGCGCGCCGACAGCTTATAGGGCATGTCGGTTTTATACCCCAAAGTGCGGGTCGCATACTCCATGAAGTTGGCGATATAGGCACCGGTGATCGCGGTCGACGCCGGGTCATCGATCGGGCTGTCTGCATTGGCGTCGGCCACGGTGAGCAGATAGCGCGAATCAAGCCGCCCGGTTGAGACGCGGCGATCCCGCAGCAGTTCGGTTTGGAAATGGCCCAGATCAATGCGCAGGTTGGCGCGCAGAATGAATGCCTCTGACAGCCCGGTATACGCCGCCATTTGCTTGGCCACCGCCTGGGCTTCCCCGGGCGAAATCGTGTCGCCCTTGGCAAGCGCGGCGGCATAGGCACCGCTCACGAAACCGCGCACCTCAACCAGAAAGCTGGCCAAATCGGCGGGGCGATTGGCGAGGCGCTGGTGATACCAGGCGGTTGCCGCATAGCCGGGGAACAACACCATATAATTCTGGTCATACCCCGGCTGGCGCACGCCATAGTTCATGATCGTGGAAAACAGCACAATCCCACTCAGGCTTACCCCGCGATCCTCGAGCAGTGCGGCAACCGCGCCCGACCGCAGCGTGCCATAGCTTTCGCCGAACAGGAATTTGGGCGACGTCCAGCGGCTGTTCTTATCGAGATAGCGGGTGATGGCGCGGGCAAAGGCGTCCGCATCCTGATCAACGCCCCAAAAATCCTTGCCGGTCTTGTCGCCCAGCGGCCGCGACCAGCCCGCGCCGATCGCATCGATGAACACCATGTCGGTCTTGTCGATCAGCGATTCGGGGTTGGGGCCAAAGCTGTACGGTGCCGGGTGGACATAATCAGGCGTGGTGGTGTTGACGCGCACGGGCGCAAAACTGCCCATGTGGAGCCAGATCGTGGGCGAACCGGGGCCGCCATTATAAAAAAAGGTCACGGGCCGGTTGCCGCCGCCATCCTTGGTATAGGCGGTGTAGAACAGGCTGGCGGTGGGCTTGGCGTCATTGTCGCGGATCGTCAGCGTGCCGGCTGTCGCTGTATAAGCGATCCGTTCGCCCTTCACCGTTACCGTGCCGCGCGACACGGCGGCGGTTTCGTCGACCGGGGGCTTGGCCCAGTTCGCCTCCACCTCGGCGACCATGGCATCCTTATGCGATTTGGCCGGTGCCTTGTCCTGCGCGACGACAGGCGCAGCAACGGCAAGCATCAGGATGGCGGGCAATAGGCGCATGTGGTGATTTCCCCTGGTTCAGCGCCGAAATGTGGCGCGACCGGAACGATTGCGCAAGGCGGATCGCCTTTAGCGCTCGCTCAGATAATAGCGCTCTACCTCATTGAGACTGGCGTCGAGCTCATACACGATCGGCTGGCCCGTCGGGATCTCGAGGTGCGTGATCTCGTCATCGGGAATGCCCGAAAGGTGCTTGACCAGCGCGCGCAGCGAATTGCCATGGGCCGAGATCAGCACGCGCTGGCCGCTCTTCAGCGCGGGTGCAATGGCGCTTTCCCAATAGGGCAGCACGCGCGCGATCGTGTCCTTCAGGCTTTCGGTCGCGGGCACGGTGATGCCGGCATAGCGACGGTCGTGCGACAGATCATAAGCGGAGCAAGCCTCCATCGGTGGCGGCGGGATATCGAAGCTGCGGCGCCAGATCTTGACCTGATCCTCGCCAAATTCCGCCGCGGTCTCGGTCTTGTTGAGTCCGGTCAGCCCGCCATAATGGCGCTCGTTCAGCTGCCAATTCTTCTCCACCGGCAGCCATAGCCGTCCCATTTCCTCGAGCGCCAGGTTCAGCGTCTTGATCGCGCGGGTCTGTAGCGAGGTAAAGCACTGGTCGAAATCCAGGCCCTTGTCGGCCATCAGCCGTCCCGCCGCGCGCGCTTCCTCGACGCCCTTGGTCGTCACATCGACATCCCACCAGCCCGTGAACCGGTTTTCGAGGTTCCAGGCGGACTGGCCGTGGCGGATCAGGACGAGGGTGGGCATGCGCGGCTCCGAAACTGGGGTCAGGGCCTTGCGCCTAAATCCCGTCGATCTGTGCGGCAAGCACTTCAAGGCAGCTATGCGCCAGTTTTCGGCATCGATCAGGCGACCAACCCTGCACAGGATCGGGATTGCTGTCATGGTCCTTGAACGGCATTTCCAGCGTCATCGCCACCGCGCCAAAGCGGTTGGCGAGCTGGTTGGTCGACATGGTGAGGTTGGCCTTGCCCGGCGCCGATTTGTGATAGCCAAGCTTGGTCTGGAAATCGGGCGTATGCGCCGCCAGCGCGTTCTGAAAGGCGTAGAATTTGTCGCCCTGCGCATCGGTCCAGTTGGGGATGCCTTCAAACCCGGCGATGAAATTGGCCGGGATGGCTTCATCGCCATGTACATCCATCGCAAACACCACGCCGGTTTCGTCCATCGCATTGCGGATGGCGAGCACTTCGGGGCTTTTCTCTGGTGTTGGCGTCGCCCATTCGCGGTTCAGGTTCACGCCCACCGCATTGGTGCGCAAATGCCCGCGCGATGATCCATCGGGATTGGCGTTGGGCACGATGCGGAAACTGGCCTTGGCGAGCAGCGCGGCGGTGATTGGATCGGCGGTGTCAGTCAGCCGCTCCAGCGCCCCCTCCATCCAATGTTCTGCCATCGTCTCGCCGGGATGCTGACGACCATAGAGCCAGATCGGTTTTGGGCCGGTGCCTAGCGTCAGGCAGTCAATTGGCTGACCGTCAATCGATTGGCCAAGCGCACGATAGCTCACCCCCGGCATCGCTGCATAGCGCGCGATCAGGGCATTGTGCCGCTCGATCGGATAGGGCGCGAAATAGGCGAACCACAGCAGGTCGCTGTCGCTTTGATGCGCGATTGTCAGGACGCCATTGGCATAATCGGTGGCGTCAGCCAGCGTCCAGGTCTCGCGGTCGCTGCTCACCCGCGCGCGATATCCCGGCCAGCCCAGCGGATAGGCAGAGCCTGCTGCGTTCATGATCCGCAAGCTTAGGGGGCGGCCCGCCGCGCCCGCCACCCTGAAGTAAAACCATTGGTAGAATTCCGAATCGCGATCCTTGACGATTTCCAGATCGGCGCTCGCCTCGTACTGGCGCAGGACATGAATATTGCCGCCGTCAAAGGCAGCCGTGATGGTGATGGTCATTTCACCGTGATAGTGCGCCCTGATTGCCCGGGGAACCCTAGGAACAGCGCGCGCGTCAATTTGTTGATCATCACATTGGGCTGGGCGTCCTTCGCTCTGGCGTTCACTTCCATCAACGCGCGCCCTTCCCAGATCGCCCCGCCATCGACCCGGCGGCGGATCTGAACGAACAATTCGGTCATGTAAAAGGTCCGCGTTGCCCGCTTGCCAACGCCAAAGCCAACGCCGATGCCGCCGCCCACGCTGCCGCCAAAGCCGCCCCCGCCCAGGCCGATCTGCATTGGCTTGTTGGGCGCGGTTTCGTCGCGACTTTCGCGCTTGACCGTGACGGTCGCGAGGAGAGGGGCGGCTGCATCGGTGCTGGCGCCGTTGGCGTCCATGACCGGGCGCGCAAAGCCAAGCCGCTCCAGCTCGGCGGCGACGGCTGTCGCAAATTGCTGCTGCTCCAGGCTTTGCGGATCATTGCCAACGCCACTCTGGATGGCAATCGGGGCCGGGGCAATCGGCGTGCCCAGGTGAAATCGTGTTACTCTAACCGGTGTACCCGCTGCCGCCGGCGCGATCGGCATGGCCAGCGCGATGGCCAGGAAGCCGACGCTTAAGGCGGTGGGCAGGGTCGCAAATGTCATCAGTCGCATATCAGGCTCCAGCATCCCCGGTTGATTGTTGGTCAACGCCCCAGCGTGGATATGGGGTGCAATTGGGGCAGTAACGAGACCAGATCGCTTGACTTGGTGCCACCCGGCCTATAGGCGCAGCCGCTTTCCAGCATCCAAGCATTACGAGAAGCGAATCGATCATGAAGATCCGCAATAGCCTGAAGTCGCTCAAGGGCCGCCACCGCGACAACCGCGTCATTCGGCGCCGTGGCCGCACCTATGTGATCAACAAGACCAACCGCCGGTTCAAGGCCCGCCAGGGCTGAGGCAGCGGGTTAGCAACGCTAATCCGCGATTGGCCGAAGCCCGGCCGACGGCGCTTAAGCGCCAGTCGACGACACGGAATTTATCCCTGTGTCAGGCTTAGTGGCTATGATGACCCAGCCGACCGCCGTCATTTTCGATGTCGGCAACGTCCTGTTTAATTGGAACCTGAGGTTCCTGTATGAGCGCCTGATCGAGGACGATCGGGCGCTCGACGCGTTTTTGCGTGATGTGATGACGATGCAATGGCACCTGCAGCATGATGCCGGCCGGCCTTTCGCAGAAACCTCCGCTGAGCTGATCGCGCAGCACCCTGAACAAGCAGCGCTCATCGCCGCCCTCGGCCCCCGCTTCAACGAAACGATTCGCGGAGAAGTCCCCGGCATGGCTGCGCTGGTTGCCGAGTTGCACGGAGCTGACGTGCCGCTCTTCGCGATCACCAATTTCTCCGGCGAATTCTGGCGCCCCTTCCGCGCTGCCCATGCCGCTTTTTTCGATCGGTTCCGTGATGTGGTGGTGTCAGGCGACGAAGGCCTGATGAAGCCTGACCCGGCAATCTATGAACTGGCGTTGGCGCGGTTCGGACTGGCGGCAGGGGAGGCGTTTTTCGTGGACGACAACATCGTCAATGTCGAAGCGGCAGCGGCGATGGGGATCGCGGCGCATCATTTCTCTAATGCCAATCTCCTGCGGGAAGTACTTGCGGCGCAAGGACTGCTTGGGGATTGTGAGGTGTCGATGTAAGCTGGTGGCGGAGGAGCGTATAGAGATGGAAATCTCGGTTCGAGACTTTCAAGTGCAGGTACTCGAGGCACTGGCCGCAGCCGAACGGGGTGAGCGCGTCGCCATCACACGCGATGGTCAAGTGATAGCAGAGCTCAACTCGGCAAAGGGCAGTGCATCCGCTCGCAACTCTAGCGACCTTGGCGAAGCGCGTGAACGACTTGATATCGCCCGCACCGCTGCCGGGCTGGACAAGATCGTGCTGCATTCACCGCTTGATGAAATATGGCGGCAACAGTTCGACGATCCCGCGTTTAGTCGCGCCGCGTTGGGATTGCCGGAAGATTGGACGCCTCCAGCGTAATGAGGCTTTTGATCGACACGCATTTTGTTGTCTGGGTGGCGCTCGAGCCTGACCGCCTGTCCGAGGCCGAACTCCAGCTGTGCTTCTCGCCTGAGAACGATATATTCGTTTCAGCGGTATCGATATGGGAGATAAGGCTAAAATTCTATAAATTTCGCCATAGGACGGATGCGAGCTTCCTCTCCCCAGCAGGGGCGATCAACCTATGCGTCGGTGCGGGTCTTCAGATCGTGCCTTTATCCGCAGAAACATGTGCTTGGGTGATTGAGCCTGCACCGGCTCATAAGGACCCATTCGATGAAATACTTCTGGCGCAAGCCGCAGCAATGGGCGCACGTCTGCTGACTCGCGACAATCAATTGCTCGCGCATCCACTTGCCATTTCAGCTTATTCCTAGCTCTCGTTTAACTCATCACCAATGAGTTGCACCACGCGCAACAAATTGACCGGTCCCGGCGTGTAGAGGAGGATGCCGGTCGCCCCGAGTTTATCTGGCTGTGTCTGCCACCCGCCCGCCGTTCAACAGAAAAGCGACGGCGGCACCGATCGTCAGCGCAGCGATGCCATAGCCTGCATGGCCAAGCAGCATGTCGATGCCCTGTGCGAATGGATTGGCGTAACCAACCAAGCGTTCAACAAGCCAGGCAATCGCCGCCAGACCGGCAACCAAAGCGCTGATCGATCGGCACGCCGGGTAAAAGCGGGTTCGGGAGAGCATCAGCAGCGATGGCATGGCCGCGAGCACAACGATCAACTGTACCGCTTCAATGCCCAGATTGAACCCAAGGATCGACAGCGCCTTTTCCTGAATATCCAGACCGAATCGGGCGACGACGGTTGCAAAGGCCAGCCCGTGAACCAGGCCGAATCCCGCCGCCACAATCGGCTCATGCCCTGGGAATAGCGGTCGCCATGCATGGATCGCCGAAATCAGAATCGATAGCGCAATGCCGATTTCGACGGGTTGTGGGGGTAAATGCCAATCGAAAAACGCGGCGCCGATCAGCGTCAGGCTGTGCCCGGCGGTAAAGGCGCTGACGATCTTGGTGATCTGCCAAAGCGCCATGCGGATTGTCCGTGCGCCCCGCCAGACGCCGCCTGCCGCCAGCAGCGGTGCGGGCAGCAACAGGGCGAACAGGAATAGCAGATGATCATGGCCTTCCGCGATGTGGCGCATCCCCAGCGCAAAGGCCGCCTGAAAACCCTTCAAGCTGCTGGCTGTGCCGCGATCGATCACGAGCCGGTGCCGCGCGCCTTGCAGCGCCCCGAGCACCTGGCGCTCCTTGTCGAGTCTACCCCCAGCAAAATCGCTGCGTACGACAAACAACACGAAATGATTGGGCACGGTGTCGATGACCACCCGCCAGTCGATCGCCAGACGCCGCACCGTCACGCCCTGCGGCGGGATCAACCGGACGACCGCGTGCAGATCCGGCGGGCCGGCGATCTGCACGAATTCAATCCGATCAATCACCAGCCGCCACGGGCGACCCTGCGGCGTCGTCACCGCCATATGGCCGATCAGATAGGCCTTCGCCTTGGCCAGAGAATCAGGAGAATTGCGAACCGGGTTACCAGTGGCGAAGGCATATTCGCCTTGCGGGACGATGATGTCGGCAACGGCCTGTTGCTGGCCAAAATCTAGATTCACCTCTGAATTGGGCGTCAGATGCGCCTTCGCGTGGCTCGCGAGGATGAATAGCGCCGTCGCCATCATGATCAGCCGCAGCCACGACATCAATGGTGGCCAAACCAGATGAGCGGGGCCGCCGGATCGAAGGCGCGCGGATTGATGGTCAGCGCGGCATCGCGCGCGGTAGCGCTGCGGTCGCCATCGCCCAGCATCGCATAAGCTTGCGACAGCGCGACATATTGCTGCGCTGTTCGCCACTCGGTGCGATTGAGTGCTTCGATCAGATCGCGGGCTTCGGCGGGGCGATTATTGGCCAGCAGCGCCCACCCAAGCATGGTGATCGAATCGCCATAGGGCCGCGCCACCATGTTTTGCCGCGCAAGCGTCAGGGCTGTGGCGGGATCGCCCAGCACCAGTTCGTGTTCCAAGGCATGGCCATAGGCCGCCTCGGGCAATGATTTCAGCCGCTTTGCCCAAATTGCCTGTGATCGCGCCGCCCATTGCCGCGTAGCCGCACTATTTCCTTGAGCGCGGTATAATGCGGCCAGGGCGTCGATAACATCGGGTTGCGGCGATCGTGCGATGATCCGGCGATAGCCCTGCGCGGCCTGCGCCAGATGCCCCCGCAGCGCCCACATTTGCACCAGATGCGCCTCGGTCAACCAGTAGCCGGGAAACATCCGGTCCGCCTTACGGAACCAGGTTTCTGCCGCCGGCCAGTTGCCGCGCTCCAGGTCCACGACGCCGCTTTGCAGATAGACATTGGCCATGAATTGCGGGGTCCGCCGGTCGTTGATTGCTGCCGCCTGGGCAAAGCTCGCCATGGCATCATCAAATCGCCCCGTCTTCTTTTGCCATTGGGCGATTCTGAACAGCGTACCGGGGCCATTGCTGATTTGCGCCGACGCCCGGTACAAGCCGATTGCCTTGGCATAGTCGCCCCTGAAAAAAGCAACATCGCCGCGCAGCGCCTTGGCTTCGGCAAGATCACCAGGATCAGCAGGTACGGCGGCATGTTCGACGATGGCCAGATCGGCACTGATCGGGGCCAGTCGATGCACGGTCAGGTTGTACACTGCATCGGTCAGCATCGGGCCGCTGCCGGCAATTGCCGCCGCCTTGCCTTTTGCCAGCGCCACCCCGGCGGTTGCGAGATCATCAAACGACGGCGCAAGCCGCGCCCGGCCCATCAGGGCGCGGGCATAGACCTCCTGATTGAGCCAATCCTGGCCGCGATAGGCAACGCGTTCTTCGCCAAGAGCAACGGCATTATTGGCCAGCAGCAAGGCGGCGGGAAAGTCCTTTGGCCCATAGCTTAGGTGCAGCCCATCGAGATTGATGGGCGGCGCACGAACGATCGTCATGCTGCTCCAGAACCAGGTCGCGCTTGCGACGATCAGCCCCGCTGTCATGACGGACAAAGGCAAGGCCCAGCCGCGAAATCCAGGCGCGCTCTTTGCTACCGGCATCTTGCCCCCTGCGATCGCCCAGATTCGCTCGCGCAGGGATCGACCGTCCCGCGATTATGTCCTTAATCGCCCATCGTCAGATGGGTGTTGCGCACGGCGTCAGTCCCAGTCGAACAAAATCATCAGCGAGCGATTCGGTCAGGCGGCCCAGCTGCAGCGCCAATTCAGGGAAGTAGAGCAGCGCTGAATCATTTGAAGGATCGCCGTCATTGTAGGTATTCTTGGCCGCTGATCCGACCAGGGCCGTTGCGACTGCCGGCATTCCCATCCGATCAACCCGCACAAAGGCGCTTTCGGGATCCGTCCGGAAATTGAAATTGACGCCTGCCGTACCGCTGACCGGCGGTGATCCCTGCGCTGCTGCCAGATAGGGGAAGCTGGATCGGAAAGGCACATCATTGGCTGCTGGATTGACGGGCAAGGAGGCCAGCGTGCCAGGCCCGTTGACCGAAAGCCTAAGGAAAATGACGTTCAGTGTCTGATCAATCACTGGATCGGTGAGCAGGCGACCATTGGGAAAGCCCGACGGCGTCGACAAATCCAGCGTTAGCGTGTCGGGGATGATCAGATCGCCAACAGTGCGGGTAGATCCCGGCAATGTCTGCGACAGGCAAGGCATGACATTGAACGTGGCGGGTGATTGCGTCGTGGTCGTGGTTGTACTTGCGGTGGCCGTCGGTGCCGACACGACGTTGATCGGCGAACTGCCCCCACCTTTGCTGCATGCCGCAAGCGTCGTGACAAGCGTTAAGGTGACGGCGGCGTTCAACAGGCTAATTTTTTTGGCCATTATAGCTGCCCTCCGAACCGGGCCGTCGTTCCCCAGATCCCGATCGGATTGGTGCCATTGGCAATCCGATCCCTGGGGATTTCGATGACAATTGCCGTCAGATTCTGGTTGGCGAAGAAGTTGCGCGTTGGCGAAAAGCTCAGCGTTCCAGTGCTCCGCGACGATCTGAACCCCTGCAGGTCGAAGAAAAACGGATCGTCGAACAAGCCAGCGCGAAGGGTAACGCCGTCACGCGTAAGGTTGGTTTCAACCGGCCCGGTGATCGTTCCCCCTGTGACACCCGGTAAACCAGTCACTTGAACGCCAAATTGATTGCTGCCTCTGGCACTGTCCTGGCCAAAGCGAATCTTGATCGGGATGGTCGGGACGAACTTGTTCGGCCCATTGGCGATGTTGATCGTGTAGAGAACATCGCGATCATAGAAGGCTGGCACGGATGTCGCTTGCGGCCCGGCAAAGGTCATCGCGACGATGACTGACGTGGGCGTGTGCCATGTATAAACATCGGCGATATCGGCGGGGGTGTCAGGGGTAGCGTCCATGGCCGGATCGGTTCGCGGTGGCGGGTCGAGATGATCCGCTGCAGGCGCGAACTGCTGGGCCATCAGCAATGCCAAGGGGATGGCGAGCAACGTCGCACCGCCTGACCACAATATTTCCCGTTTTCGTTTCATCGCGAAATCTTCCGATTGGGATCGAGTCGAAAACAGCCCGAAAGGGCATATTGTATCAAAACGTGTCGGTTCCAATCTCCACGAGGAGGGTGTGATTGGCAAGTTGATTCTTGCCCAATTGGGGTGGCGCAGCATCGTAAACCGGGTTCGCAGAATCGCGGCAGAGCGGAGCCTATCCTCCATAGCCCTTCAACTCATCGCCAATGATCCGCACCACGTGCAGCACATTGGTCGATCCCGGCGTCCGGAACGGCACGCCAGCGATAATGATCACCCGGTCGCCCGCCTTCGCCAGATGATGGCGTAGCGCCATGCGCTTGGCCTTGGCGACCATGGCTTCGAAGGATTCAACGTCCTTGGTGAACACCGCATGCGCGCCCCACAACAGGCCCAGCCGCCGCGCAGTCTCCTGCCGGGGGGTCAGCACCAGCAGCGGCACCGATGGTCGCTCACGCGCCACGCGCCGTGCGGTTGAGCCCGATGTCGTGAAGCAGATGATCGCCGCCGCTGATACGGTATGCGCGATATTCTTCGCTGCCTCGGCCAGCGCGTCTGCCGTGGTAGGATCGGGCAGGGTGACGGTGAAATGGACGCGGTCGCCGTGCATCGGATCGCGCTCGACCGCTTCGGCGATCGAGTTCATCATCGCGACAGATTCGACCGGCCAGGCGCCCGCAGCGCTTTCCGCCGACAGCATGATCGCATCTGCGCCGTCATACACCGCTGTCGCCACGTCAGACACTTCGGCGCGGGTCGGCGAGGGCGAGGTGATCATCGATTCAAGCATCTGCGTCGCCACGATCACTGGCCGCCCCAGCCGCCGCGATACCTCGACGATGCGTTTCTGCAGCGGCGGCACCGATTCGGGCGGGAGTTCGACGCCCAGATCGCCACGGGCGACCATCACGCCGTCGCACTGCTCGACGATTTCCTCGAGCCGGTCGATCGCCGATGGCTTCTCGATCTTGGCGAGCAACGCCGCGCGCCCCTGGATCAGCAGCCGGGCCTCGGCAAGATCCTCGGGCCGCTGGACAAAACTCAGCGCGATCCAGTCGACTTTCTGGTCAAGCGCAAAGGCCAGGTCGCTGCGGTCCTTATCGGTCAGCGCCGCCATCGGCACGACAACATCGGGCACGTTCAGCCCCTTGTTGTTCGACAGCATGCCGCCAACCTCGATCCGGGTTTCGATCCAGTCGTCGCCATGATCGGTGACGCGCAGCACCAACTTGCCATCGTCAAGCAGCAGGCGCGCGCCCGTCTCGATCGCCACGAAAATCTCGCGATGGGGCAGCTCGACCCGAGTCGCGTCGCCCGGTGTCTTGTCGCGGTCGAGCCGGAAGGCCTTGCCGGTGATCAGTTCAACCTTGCCATCGGCAAATCTGCCAACCCGCAGTTTTGGCCCCTGCAGATCGGCGAGGATGGTCGACGAACGGCCAGTGCGCTTTTCTAGGGCGCGTATCGCTTCGATCAGTGCGATCTTGGATGCCTGGTCGCCGTGGCTCATGTTGATTCGGAAAGCGTCGGCCCCGGCGCGGAACAGCTTCTCGATCATCTCGGGGGTATTGCTGGCGGGCCCCAACGTCGCGAGGATCCGCACCTTGCGCATGCGGGGACTGGTTGCCTTGCTCATTGCGCATTCCTTCCGGCGTTGCCGAGACGGCTCTAGTCGCTATCTGCAAAGGATCAACCGAGGAGAATGGAAATGGCTGCAATTGAGACTCTTGACGACGCCATTGCCGCGGCAGCGTTCCGGCGGCTGGTGATGCACCTTCGCCACCGCACCGATGCGCAGAACGTCGATTTGATGGGGCTGGCGGGGTTCTGTCGCAATTGCCTGGGCGATTGGGTGGCGGACGCCAGCGCTGAGCTGAGTGACGGTGCGATCGACAAGGCGGCTGGGCGCGAGTTCGTCTACGGCATGCCCTATGCGCAGTGGAAGGCTGCGCATCAGGGCGAAGCGACCCCCGAACAGCTGGCGCGGATGGCGGAGAGCGTAGCGAAAAATGGTTGAGCGTTGACGCGCGGGCGATCGGGTCTAGGTTCCCCGCAACAATGAAACGCAGGGGATGGATGATGATCAGGACGACGATGACGGCAATGGCGCTGGCGATCGCAAGCACCACGGTCGCGCAGGCGCAAAGCGCGCCGCCTGTTGTGAAAACGATCTATATTCAGGCCGGCACGCTGCTCGACCGACCAGGCCAAGCGCCGCGTGGCAACACGACGATCATCGTGCGCGGCGGCAAGATCGCCGAGCTTCGTGACGGTTTTGTCGCGCCTGAAGCTGGGGCAACGCTAATCGATCTGAAAGACAAATATGTCCTGCCCGGGCTGATCGACCTGCATGTCCACCTGACCGGAATCGCCGGGGATCCGCTGCGTGCGCGGCTCGGCGAATTGACGCGCGACCGGGCCGATGATCTCATCGAAGCACAGAAAAATGCGCGTGCCGATCTTGAAGCCGGGTTCACCACAGTGCGTGATCTGGGCGGCGACGCGCGAAGCATTCGGGCACTGCGCGATGCCATTGACGCGGGTACCGTCGAAGGGCCGACGATCGTCAACGCCGGGCAAATGGTGTCGGTCACCGGCGGCCATGGCGATGGCACCAACGGGCTGGCCGAAGAATTTGCTGATGTCGTTCATAGCCACCAGATCAATACGTGCGACGGCCCGGATGATTGCCGCCGCGCGGTCCGGTCGCAGATCGGGCTCGGCGCGCAAGTCATCAAATTCGCGGCCACCGGTGGGGTGCTCTCCAATGTTGCGGGCGGGCTGGGGCGGCAGATGACGCCCGAGGAGATGAAGGCGATCATCGACACCGCGCATAGTTTCGGCCGCAAGGTCGCCGCGCACAGCCATGCCGCCGAAGGAACCAAGGCGGCGCTGGCCGCCGGGGTCGATTCGATCGAACATGGCACCTTTATCGACGACGAGGCGGTCGCGCTGTTCAAGGCGAAGGGCGCCTATCTGGTGCCGACGATGCTCGCCCCCGTCGCAGCGCTGGCCCAGGCGCGTGGTGGGCAATTGCCGCCAGCGACGATCCCCAAGGCAGAGGCCGCAGCGGCGGCGATGCTCGCCAGCCACACACGGGCGATCGCGGCGGGGGTGAAGGTCGCGTTCGGCACCGACACTGGCGTGTCAAAGCATGGCGACAATGCCCAGGAATTCGCGCTGATGGTGAAGGCAGGGATGACGCCGATGGCAGCGATTCGCGCCGCCACAGTCAGCGCTGCCGATCTGCTTGGTCGGTTGGACCAGCTCGGTACAATCGAGCCCGGCAAGATGGCAGACATCATCGCGGTCATCGGCGATCCGGTCGCCGACGTGACGCGGCTGGAAAAGGTCGATTTCGTCATGCACGGCGGCGTCACGGTTAAGGCGGGTGGTCAGCGCCAGGCCTTCCCACCCAACTGAGCTGAACAACACCGCCTGATAACGATGGTTGAGCGCGCCCGCCCAATGGCCTAGACGACCGCGCTCACCCCAATTGACGAAGAGTTCGACACCCATGAGCGATAACATCTCCGCCGAGCAGCTGCGCCTTCTCATCGAACGGATCGAGCGGCTGGAGGAAGAGAAGAAGGCGATGGCCGACGATATCAAGGACGTCTACGCCGAGGCCAAGGCCACCGGCTTCGACACCAAGACGATGCGGACGATCGTGCGGCTGCGGAAGATGGAAAAGCATCACCGCGACGAGGCGGAGATGCTGCTGGAAACCTACAAGGCGGCGCTCGGCCTGGCGTAATGCCGCCCGCTTGCGCCCCACCACTGACAGAGACCGATTATGGCAGGCCATTCCAAGTTCAAGAACATCATGCACCGCAAGGGTGCGCAGGATAAGAAGCGCTCGTCGCTGTTTTCCAAGCTCAGCCGCGAAATCACCGTCGCGGCAAAGATGGGCCTCCCCGATCCGGACATGAACCCCCGGCTGCGCGCCGCCGTCAACGCGGCCAAGGCGGCGTCGCTCCCGAAGGACAATATCCAGCGTTCGATCGACAAGGCGACGCGCGGCGATGCTGAGACCTATGAGGAAATCCGCTATGAGGGTTTTGGCCCTGGCGGCGTGTCGCTGATCATTGAGGCATTGACCGACAATCGCAACCGGACCGCGACCAATGTCCGCACCGCGGTTTCCAAAAACGGCGGCAATCTGGGCGCGTCCGGCTCGGTCAGTCACGCCTTCGACCGGATGGGGTTGATCAGCTATCCCGCCAGCGTCGGCGATGGCGACAAGGTGTTCGAAGCAGCGCTCGAAGCGGGTGCCGAAGATGTCTCTTCGAGCGAGGACGGCCATGAAATCTGGACCGCGCAGGGTGACCTTCACGAGGTGGTGAGGGCGCTGACCCCGGTGCTTGGCGAGCCCGAAGGCGCCAAGCTTGCCTGGCGCCCGCAAACGATGGTCGAGGTGGGCGAGGATGATGCCGGTTTGTTGTTTAAGCTGATCGACACGCTCGATGATGACGATGATGTGCAGACCGTTTGGGGCAATTACGAAGTGTCCGACGCGGTGATGGAGAAGCTTGGTTGAGCCTTCGATCGCGCGAGCAGGCGAAAGATTTGTTCGCGCGGAGACGCGGAGACGCGGAGAAGGGTTTGAGGGGTTTCGCGCAGAGGCGCAGAGGACGCCGAGAAGGTCGCTCGGTGGGGAGACCAGTTGCGACAGCGACCATAAATCTGAATGAGGGTCTCGCAGGCGCGAGACGGTGCCCGCACGCGAAACGCCTCCGCGTCCTCTGCGCCTCTGCGCGAACCAAAACCTTCTACACCTTAGCGCCTTCCCGCCTTTGCGCGAACAACCCTTCTTCCTTCTTCTCCGCGTCTCCGCGCCTCCGCGTGAACCAACCTTCTTCAAAACGATGATCATCCTCGGCCTCGACCCCGGCCTCGGCACCACCGGCTGGGGCTTGATCCGCGCCGAGGGCAACCGCCTTTCGCACCTCGCCAATGGCCGGTTGAAGACCGACAGCACCGCCGCCCTCCCCCGCCGCCTCGCTCATCTCGACGCGATGCTGACCGCGCTGGTCGCTGATCACGCGCCGGACAGCGCGGCGGTCGAGGAGGTGTTCGTCAACGCCAACCCGCAATCGACGCTCAAGCTCGGCCAAGCGCGCGGTGTCGTTATCTGCGCGGTCGCGCGCGGCGGGATCGACGTCGGCGAATATGCGGCGCGCTTGGTAAAAAAGGCGGTAGTCGGCACCGGCGCGGCGGAGAAGGCGCAAGTCCATGCGATGGTCGCCCGCTTGCTGCCGGGGGTGAAGATCGACGGGGCGGACGCCGCCGATGCGCTGGCGGTGGCAATCTGCCACGCGCACCATCTGGCGTCGGCGCGGCGTATCCCCTAGCACAAGGGGATGATTGCGCATCTGAAAGGCCGCCTCGACGCGACGGGTATTGACCATGCCGTGGTCGATGTCGGCGGCGTTGGCTATCTGGTCGGTGCGTCGGCGCGGACGCTCGCCGCAATCGGCCCGATCGGCGAGGCGGTGATGCTCCACACCGAGATGCTGGTAGGGGAGGATTTTCTCCGGCTGGTTGGCTTTGCCAGTGCCGACGAACGTGATTGGTTCCGGTTGCTCACCGGCGTGCAGGGCGTCGGCGCGCGCGTTGCGCTGGCGATCCTCTCCGCGCTCGAGCCCGGCGATCTCTCCCGCGCCATCGCGAGCCAAGACAAGGCGATGGTCGCGCGCGCCAATGGCGTTGGCCCGAAACTCGCTGAGCGCATCGTGCGCGAGTTGAAGGACAAGGTTGGCGGAATCGCGATTGGCGGGGCGAGCATGTCCGCTGCGCCGACCGGATCGGGTGCCGACGCGGCATCCGCGTTGCTCAACCTTGGCTTCCGCCCCGCCGAGGCCGCCAGCGCCGTGGCGGCAGCGGAGGAAGAGCTCGGGGTGGGCGCTACGCTCGATGCGCTCGTTCGGCTGGCGCTTAGAAAGGCGGCGAAGTAGGATGGCGCGTAATGATTGGCGATCGGGGCGGTGACTGGAGAGGTGCGATGACCAAAATGGACATTCTCGTCGGTACCGTGCGCCGGATTGGGCGCAACGGCCCACCCTATGAAGTGATGTGCAGCGTCGCGCCCGCCAGCAATGGCAAACATCAGATGCGAATTCACATGATCGAATCCGACGAAGACCTTGATTACCCGGTTGAGGATATTCTGCGCGATCCGCTGGACGATTGATGTTCGCGATCGGTTTTGATCTACTTTGGAATCAAACGAAGCTGACCCATCCAAAAGGTCTGTCGCAAGCCTATGCAGAGATCGGGGCGGTGCTGAACCGCTATGGCTTTCAGCGCGTGCAGGGCAGTGTCAACATCTCGACCAACGACAGCCTGGTCAACGTAACCTTGGCGATGAACGCGTTGAGAGCATTGCCATGGTTCCCGTCGTGCGTCCGAGATATCCGCGCGTTCAAGGTCGAGCATTGGAGCGATTTCACGGATTTCATGAAGTCGTGACTGATAACCCTCTTCTATCGCCTACCCGCAAGCCCGAGGACGTCGATGCCGCGCTGCGTCCGAAATCGCTCGACGAATTTGTCGGGCAAAAGGCGGCGCGCGAGAATTTGCGGGTGTTTATCAACGCGGCGAAGGCGCGCGGGGATGCGCTTGATCATGTGCTGTTCTTCGGTCCGCCGGGGCTGGGCAAGACGACGCTCGCGCAGATTATCGCGCGCGAACTCGGCGTGGGCTTTCGCGCGACATCGGGCCCGGTCATTGCCAAGTCGGGCGATCTCGCCGCGCTGCTGACCAATTTGGAAGACGGCGATGTCCTGTTCATCGACGAAATCCACCGGCTCGCACCTGCAGTCGAGGAGATTCTCTATCCCGCGATGGAAGACCGGGCGCTTGATCTGATGATCGGCGAAGGGCCGTCGGCGCGTAGTGTGCGGATCGATCTGCCCAAATTCACGCTGGTTGGCGCGACGACGCGGCAGGGATTGTTGACGACGCCGCTCAGAGACCGCTTCGGCATCCCGGTGCGGCTGCATTTCTACACCGTTGATGAGCTTGAAAAGGTTGTCGCGCGGGCGGCCGGGCTGCTCGATCTTGCGTTGTCGAGCGACGGTGCGACCGAAGTGGCGCGGCGCGCGCGCGGCACCCCGCGTATTGCTGGGCGGTTGCTCCGCCGGGTGCGCGATTTCGCGCATGCCGCTGGCCATGCAATCGTCGACGCCAGGGCAGCCGATGCAGCGCTCAACCGGCTTGAAGTCGATTCGCTCGGGCTTGATGCGATGGACCGGCGCTATTTGATGATGATCGCCGATATTTATCGCGGTGGCCCGGTCGGGGTGGAAACGCTGGCGGCGGGCCTCAGCGAACCGCGCGATACGATTGAGGAAGTGATCGAGCCCTATCTGATCCAGCTCGGCCTTGTCGCGCGGACAGCGCGCGGGCGCTGCCTCAACGCTCTGGGCTGGAAACATCTCGGCCTCAATCCGCCGCCGGGCGCGCAGGACGGTCTGTTCGATCAGGCCTGACCGAGAAAGTAGACGCTCACCCCGGCAATGCCGCCGCAGATGATCGTCACAACGATGCCCAGGATGCCAGCAATAACCCCACTGCCGCGCCGCCGATTGAAGGATTTACGCGGCATCGGTTTGCCGAAGCTAAGCTCGATCACACCGGCCAGCACGCCGGCGATCACCGTCATCACCAGCGTAACAATCCCGCCAATCGGCGATTGCAGCGTGACGGCGATGGGCAAGACGATGCCGATCGGGGCAGCCATGAAGAGCGCTGCAATCAGCTTGGCGCGATTGACCTCGGCCTTGTCGATCGGGGCGACGGTCAGAAGATCGGGGGAGTCTTCTGCCGAAATGGTCAGCCAGGCAAAGCTGCCCACCAGCTGACCGACCACAAGCACACTGGCAAAGGCGAGCGACGCGGCAAACGGCACGTTGCTGCCCCCGCGCCCGCCCAGGCCCAGGAACATCAACGGCGCGAGATAGACGAGCCGCAGGACGATCTGGAACGCAAGCGCCGGGTCGCGCAGCAGCAGCCGGAATTCCTTGGCGAAGATGGTGGCGAACAGCCCCGATTTGAAATGCCGCCGGATGCCGCGCCGCGATGCCTTGGTGCGGGCCAGCCGCATCCCGGCGGCCTGATAGCTTGCCAGGAAGCGCGACTGGAATATTCGGCTCGCCACGGTGAACAGGATCAGCGTCGCGCCGAGCAGCAGAATAATGGCGATCGGCTCGCCAAAGGCCGCCCGGCCCGGCACCGATCCCAGCGGACTTTCTCCAATCCGGCTGTCGCGCAGTCGTTCGAATATCTCGATGCGCCCGCGCCCAGGGCGATCACGCGACAGCAATTGCGAAACGATGAAGAAACCACCGCCGAGCAAGGCGGCGGTGATTTGTCCCACCGTGCGCGCGGCGCGCGGTCCGGCGATCCCGGCGATCAACAGCGTGATGCCGAGCCCGATACACGCCGCGGTCAACGCGAGCGCAACGAGCAGTGGGATCACTCCCCAGAATTGCGGATGACCGATCGCCGCCAACGGCACGACAATCGGCAGTGTCAGCACCGCATAAGTCAGCACGATAGTGGCCGCGATGCCGATCAGCTTGGCCTGGAGCACGGTGCGCTCGCCCGCCGGGGACGATAGCAGCAGATCGAGATCGCCAGCATCATAGAGCGTGCGATAGCTGGCCAACACCGCCTGGGTGGCCATCAGCGACAGGGCCAGCAAACTAACGGCGAGCAGACCATCGAAGATGATCGGGCTTGGTGTCATGGCAACATCGCGCAGTCCAAGCGCAATGCTGATCCCGATCGCGACATAGCCGAACAACAACAACAGGCCCAACCAGGTTGAGAGTGCCCGCCGCCTGACGCCGCGCAGATTGAGCCGCAATTCATGCAGCACCAGCCAGCCAAAGGACCCGGCGGGCAAGCCGCGCATCAGCCAGGTCATTCGGCGGAGGTCCCCGGTGCTTGGGTCAAGCGGATAAAGGCGTCTTCCAGCGTTGACTCATCCGATCCGACCTTTTCGCGCAATTCGGCCATCGTGCCTTCGACGAGCATCTTGCCGTGCGCGATGATGCCGATCCGGTCGGCGAGCCGTTCGGCGACTTCCAGAATATGGGTGGTGACGATCACTGTCGCGCCGCCATCCACCTGTGCGCGCAAGGCATCCTTCACGCTGCGCGCCATTTGCGCGTCGAGCCCCGTCAATGGTTCATCAAGGATCAGCAGGCGTGGTTTGTGAATCAGCGCCCCGGCCAGCGCGACCTTTTGCTTCATGCCGCGCGAAAATCCCTCGCACCGCGTGTCGCGGACATCCCATAGATCGAGCCACTGGAGCAATTCTTCGGCCGCTGGCGCCGCCTCGGCTGGCTTGATCCGCCACAGGCCAGCGACAAAGGCGAGATATTCGGCCGGGCTCAATTTATCATAGAGCATTGGTTCATCGGGCAACCAGGCGGTCATCGCCTTGGCCGCACCCGGCTGGCGCTGGGTATTCACGCCGTAAATTTCGATCAGCCCGGCATCGGGCTTGGCCAGCCCAGTCACCATCCGCAGCGTGGTCGTCTTGCCCGCACCATTGGGGCCGAGCAGGGCATAAAGCTGCCCCGCCGGCACATCGAGATCCAGGCCGGTGATCACCGGCTTGTCAAAGGCCTTGGCAAGGCCGCGGATGCGCAGGGCGGGGGGTGTCATGCCGCTTATCCTATCGCCCGCGGGTGTCGCGTCCAGCGCGAACAGCGATCAGCGCGCCTGGGTTGGCGGTGGCTTGCTGCCCGGCGTCGATGACCGACCGAATTTCGGGATGCCGAACACGGCGGCGAGCCCGAGCGAGAGCAGCATGCCGATCACGATCCCCAAAAAGAAGGCGGCTGATAGGTTGATGCTGCCCGAGATCACAAGAATGCCAAGGGCAGAAAAGATGACCGCCAGGAGGGCGAGGGCAATGATCTTGCGGGTCGGCATGCCGTTGGCTCCGTTGTTCATAACGCGTCGTCCAGAAAGAAAATGGCTTCGACCGGTGTCCCAAGCGCGCGCGCGAGCTTCAGCGCGAGCAAAGTGGAGGGCACGAAGATCCCGTTTTCCACTGTGTTGATTGTCTTGCGGCTGACGCCGACCTGCTCCGCAAGGTCGGCCTGGGTGAGTCCGGCCTCGCTGCGCATGGTCTTTAGCCGGTTGCCCAGCTGATCAACCACGCCAATGTGCCGCGCCTTCAAGCCAGGCGAAGTGGCACAATGCTGCCCCCTCACTGCCAAAAATGGCAATGGTCGCAAAGGTGCGCAGGTCGGTGCTGGCAACGCCGCCGAGACCAATGAAGGTCAGCAGATAGCCGATGGCCGTGATTGCCAGCATTGTCCAAAAGCCGGCCGCCAGGCTGCGTTGCCGGTGATCGCGCGTGACCTCGTCGTTGAGCAGCGCGCGGAGCTGGCTGGGTCTAGCCAGGCCGCCGCCAGTGGCAACCAGTACCGCGCCCACGCCCGCCAGGAACAGAAAAAGGGTATAGACCGGGAGGCCAAAGGCGTCCTGCGCGTGCAGGTTTGTGCCCCAGGCGATTGTCATGGCGACGAGCCCGAACATCAGCAGCCCGATCATCCCGAGCAGGAGGATGCGCATGCGCCCCATCTCGTCTGCCTGATCAATGTCGATTGCCATCATTGTCGCGCTCTCTTTGTAACCTTGAAGTTACATGTAACCGAAAGGTTACATTCGCGTCAATGGGTTTCATGCCTTGCCGTGCTGGGCTAGAGGGCGCGGCATGACTGAAGGCGCACAGCATCGACCGGTCGAGGGGTATTTCGCCGGGCGCGAACACCGGCTGGCCTTGCGGGTTTACTTTGAGGACACTGATCTTTCAGGAGTCGTCTATCACGCCAATTATCTGCGCTGGATGGAGCGTGGCCGGTCAGACATGCTGCGGCTGGCCGGCATTGATCAGCGCGCCGCGCATGAGGCGGGCGAGGGAGCTTATGCCGTCAGCGATGTTTCGATTCGGTACAAAGCACCGGCCCGGCTCGATGATTCGCTGGTTGTCGCGAGTCGATTAATCGCGATTCGGCCTGCTTCGTGTCGTATTCATCAACGAGTCATCAAAGACGGGCTGATACTGGCCGAGGCAGAGGTGACGGCCGTTTTTGTTTCGCCCGGTGGCCGGGCGCGGCGCCAGCCGGCTGGCTGGGTCGCGGCATTTGAACGCTTAGTGTGGCAAGACGTTGAGCCTGATGAGCATGGCGGACAAGATTAAGAAGGGCATGAGCGGATAATGAATTTCGTCCTGAACACTGATCCATCGACCCTGTCGCCGGTCGCCCTGTTTTTACAGGCCGATATCGTCGTGAAAATCGTGATGGTCGGGCTGTTGCTGGCCAGCATCTGGACCTGGGGCGTGATCATCGCGCTGGCGATCAAGCTTGGCCGCGCCAGAAAACGCGGCGAGCGGTTTGAGCGCGATTTCCTGAATGCGAGTGATATCGATGCATTTCATCGCAGCGAAGGGGAGAGCGATGTGCCCGTCGCGCGCGTTTTTTCAGCAGGCGTTGCCGAATGGCGGCGATCGACCACTGGCAATACCATCGACCGGGAAGGCACGCGCGAGCGGCTCGCCACCGCCATGGGATCGTCGGTGGCGGCTGAAGTCGACAAGCTGGCCGACCGGCTCAACATTCTGGCAACCGTCGGCTCGGTTGCGCCCTTTGTCGGGCTGTTCGGCACGGTGTGGGGAATCATGCGCAGCTTTAGCGGGATTGCTGCGGCGCAGAGCACCTCGCTTGCCGTCGTCGCGCCGGGCATTGCCGAAGCGCTGTTTGCCACGGCAATCGGTCTGTTTGCGGCAATTCCGGCGGTGATCGGCTATAATCGCTACAGCCATGCCGTGAACCGGATCGAGGCGCGGCTCAATCGCTTTGCCGATGGTTTCCACGCCACGCTCAGCCGCCAGCTCGAAGGCCCGGCGATGAAGGCCAAGGGCTGATGGCGATCAACCTGCCCTCGCAACGGTCGCGCGGTCGTCGTGCGCCGATGGCGGAAATCAACGTTACGCCGATGGTCGATGTGATGCTGGTGCTGTTGATCATTTTCATGGTCACAGCGCCGCTGCTCACGGCGGGGGTGCCGGTCAATCTGCCCGACAGCAATGCCAAGGCGCTCGATCAGGACCAAAAGCCAGTGCAGATCGCGCTTGACGAGCAGGGTCGGCTGTTCGTCAATGATGACGAAGTGACCGAGGCGATCCTGCCCGACGTGCTGGGCCAGATCGCCGCCAAATCGCCCAGCGGGAAGCCGCCAGAGATTTATCTGCGCGCCGATCGTGGCCTTGCTTATGGCAAGGTGATGCGGGTGATGGGCGAACTCAACCGCGCCGGGCTGAACCGTGTCGCGCTGGTGACCGTGGGCAAGGAGAAGCCGTGACGCCGTGCGCGCTTCTTCCTGGCATCGGGTGAGCGACCGGCGATGGACCGTTCCGATGCTGCTGGGCTTACCATTGCCGTTCTGCTGCATGTCGCGGCATTTGCGCTGCTGTCGGCGAGTTTGCTCAGTCCGCCCAAGCCGATGAAATCGCTTGAGGCGCCAATCGATGTGTCGCTGGTCGACGAAATCGGGCTGGTCGCTACCGCGCCGCAATCGACGGTGCCGCCTGCAGAATCGCGGGCGCCTGATGCCGGGCCGCCCGAGGATGCGCCGCCGCCCGAGCCCAAACCGGCTGCACCCTTGCCGGTACCACCCGCGCCGCAATCCAAGCCTGCACCGCCAACCAAGCCCAACGAGCTGGCCAAGCCCAATCCCAAAAAGCCGACGCCAGAGGCGCCGCAACAGGCCGCCAAATCCCCGCCCAAGCGTGAAGCTGTCCCGGCAACGCCCGCCAAGCCAACGCGGACGGCCTCTACCGGCAGCGATCCATCATCGTCCAAACCGCGGCCGCGCGGTTCGCGATTGGGCGATGATTTTTTGAAAGGGCTGACTGACAAGCCAAGCCCAAGCAAATCGATAACCCCGCGCGCGGCGGTGATCGATGCCAAGGCGCTTGCCAGCATTCAGGATGCGATTTCGCGCCAGATTCAGCCCTGTGCTGATCGCCAGGTCAATCCTGGCCCGGGAGCCAATGAGATCATCACGGTCTTGAATTTGCGCCTCAATCCCGATGGCACGCTTGCCGCGACGCCGACGATGGTGCGTCAAACTGGGACAGATGGAGAGGCGGGGCGCTATGCAAGGCGGGTTATCGATTTGGGAATCGCCGCTTTCAAGGGGTGTTCGCCGTTACGGCTGCCGCCCGAATTTTACAAAACACCCAATGGTGGGTGGAACAATATCAACTACACATGGCAATTACGCTGAGGATGAGTCTGGCATGATGTTCCGCGTTTCGACTTTTCAGCCCCTGGCGGCCCTGCTCCTGTGCATGGCTGTGCCGGTGGCAGCGCAAACCGCCCCGGCATCGCCGCCTGCTAGTGCCGCAGGGCCGACGCAAGCCGATCCGCCGCCGCTTGACGTGTCAGTGACGGGCGGCATTTCCGCGCCGCTGCCAATCGCTATTCCGGTGATGCCGACCACGGCGGTGGTCTCAACCCCCGCTGGCGCCACCGATGTGCTGGGTCGCCAGCTTGCCGCCGTGGTGACGGCCGATCTCAAAAATTCCGGGCTGTTCAGCCCGCTTGGCCCCAATGCGCTAAAGCCCATCGACTTTCCGGAAGTGACCGCACCGCAATTTGAGTATTGGGGGGGCACCGGGGCACAGGCGTTGGTGCAGGGCTTTGTCCGCGCCAATGGCGACGGGACGCTGACGGTTGGCTGCTATCTTTATGACGTCTTTTCCAAGATCGAACTGACCCGGCAGGGCTTTGTCGTCCAGCCCGCCGATTGGCGGCGCGCGGCGCATAAATGCGCGGATATGGTCTATACGCGGCTGACCGGCGAAGGGCCCTATTTCGACAGCCGCGTCATCTATGTCTCTGAAACCGGGCCGAAGGATCGCCGGATCAAGCGGCTGGCGATCATGGATCAGGATGCGGCCAATCACCGCTTTCTCACCAATGGCCAGTCGATCGTGTTGACGCCGCGCTTTGCGCCCAATCAGCAATCGATCGTGTATATGAGCTATGTCGGTGATCGCCCGGCCATTTACATTTACGATATCGGCAGTGGTCGGCAGCGCCAGCTGGTGCCACCGGGCAATCTGACCTTTGCACCGCGCTTCTCGCCCGATGGCCGCTATGTGCTGTTCTCAATGGCGGTTGGCGGCAATATCGACATTTACCGGGTCGCTACGGGCGGCGGACAGCCGCAGCGGCTGACCAATGCACCGGGGATCGACACTGGCGGCAGCTATTCGCCCGATGGTTCGCAAATCGTGTTCGAAAGCGATCGGTCAGGCGGGCAGCAACTGTACTTGATGAATGCCGATGGATCGGATCAGCGCCGGATCAGTTTTGGCGGCGGGCGATATGCCACCCCGGTATGGAGCCCGCGCGGTGACCTGATCGCCTTTACCAAGCTGGCGGGCAATTTCCGGATCGGCATCATGAGTCCAAGCGGCGGCGGCGAGAAATTGCTGACCGATGACTGGCAGGACGAAGGGCCAAGCTGGGCCCCCAATGGCCGGGTGTTGATGTTCTTCCGTTCAGGGCAGGGCCGCAATGGGACGGCAGATCTCTGGTCGGTCGATCTTACCGGCGTCAATGAGCGTAAACTTGCAACACCTCTCGACGGATCGGACCCCGGCTGGGGCCCGCTGCGCCCTTAATGTTTGACTCCGCGTTAACCATTGCTTCAAACCCAGGCTCACGGACCGAGCCTAATCGAACGACCAAGGTCGAAGGAGGATGAAATGGCCAGACTGACGACGACGATCATCATCGCTGCCGCACTTGTAACGACAGCCGGGTGCACCACCAAGCGCAAGGAAGCATTGCCCCCGGGCCCCGTCGGGACGACAGCACCAGGCTATCAGCCGGTTGGCGATGGCATCATCCCCGGTTCGGCCGCAGACTTCCTGCGCTCGATCACCAGCGACACGATCCGCTTCGCCCTTGATCAATATGACATTGATTCCGAAGCGCGCGCGACGCTCGACAGCCAGGCTGCTTGGCTTGCGAAATATCCCAACGTGCCGGTGACGATCGAGGGGCATTGCGACGAGCGCGGCACCCGCGAATATAATCTTGCGCTGGGTGATCGCCGCTCCAACGCCGCCAAGAACTATCTCGCCGCACGCGGCATCTCGCCCACGCGGATCACCACGATCAGCTATGGCAAGGAACGTCCGATCGCGCTCGGTTCTGATGAGGGCAGCTGGGCGCAGAACCGCCGCGCTGTGACGATTGTCATCAGCTAAGCGTTTCATTTGATGCGCTCTTGAAGGGCGGCGGTGTTGGGGCACCGCCGCCCTTTTTGCGTGCGGATGATTTCGCTTGCCACCCCCATTGAGGCGATATAAATATGATATCGTATTAATGGGAGGCAATGATGGTTGAGTCGTTTGGCGGCACCGACGCGATGGCACGGAGTAAGGACTATCCGGCGTCGGCATCGAGCGGGTATCTGATGCTGTTGGTGCTGCTGGTCACCATCGTGGTGATTGGTGCCGGGGGGGCGATGCTGCCGGTTAACAAGGTCGCGGCGATTGGCACGCTGATTGGCGGGCTGACCCTGTTCCTGTTCGTGGCTGCCGGCTTCTATATGCTGCAACCTAACCAGGCCGCCGCGATCACCTTGTTCGGTGCCTATAAAGGCAGCGACCGGGTGAATGGCCTGCGCTGGACCTGGCCCTGGATGGGCAAGAAAAACGTTTCGTTGCGTGCGAACAACCTGATTTCGGAGAAGATCAAGGTCAACGATCTGCGCGGCAACCCGATCGAGATGGCAGCACAGGTCGTATGGCGCGTTACCGATACCGCACAGGCATTGTTCGATGTCGATGACTATAAGGCCTTTGTGCTCGCGCAGATCGAGGCGGCGGTGCGCACGATCGGTTCGCGCTATCCTTATGATGATTTCGAGCATCAGGAGATCACCCTGCGGGGCAATCACGACCAGGTCGGTGCCGAACTGCGCAGCGAGTTGATGGAGCGGCTGTCGGTGGCGGGCATCACGGTCGATGAATGCGGCTTCACCCACCTGGCCTATGCGCAGGAAATTGCCGGCGCCATGCTGCGTCGTCAGCAGGCCGAAGCCGTGGTCGCGGCGCGCAAGACGCTGGTCGAAGGCGCGGTCGGCATGGTCGAAATGGCGCTCGACATGCTGTCGGAAAAGAACGTCGTCGAACTTGATGACGAGCGTCGCGCGGCGATGGTCTCCAACCTGATGGTGGTGTTGTGCGGTGAGCGCGAAACGCAGCCGATCGTTAACGCCGGCTCGCTCTACTGATTGGTTGAACGGTGACGGCGCCGCCCAAAAAAGCCTTTCCGCTCCGTCTCGATCCCGCACTTTATGCGGCGATCGAGCGGAGCGCAGCGGGCGATTTGCGCAGCGTCAACGCCCAGGTCGAATATTTGCTGCGCGAGGCACTCACGCGGCGCGGGGTCAAGGTTTCGGTCAGCCAGACGCCCAAACGGGGGCGCCCGGCCAAACAGGAGGACGATAATGGATGATCCGTGGTTCACGACCTATCGAGGGCGGGGCAAGCTCCAGATCATGCCGCGCAATGCGGCTGGATGGATCGCCACCGCAGTGATGGTGCTGCTGACGACGGGCGTCATGCTGGGCACGGTGCCGCTGGTCGCGACGCAGCCGGTGTTGATCATCCTGCCGCTGCTGGCGACGATGACGATCCTGTTCGTCTTCATCCGCTTCGCCATGGCGCGATCTGAAACGATCAATATCGATGAAATTGCCGAAGAAATCCGCGCCCGTCGCGCCCGCGGCGGCAAATAAGCGGGGAAGGGATTGGTGATGAAAAATTCTCGGTTCTCGATTGTCGGTGCGTTTGTGCTCGCAGCAATGCCCGTGGCGGCGATGGCACAACAGCCATCGCCTACCGACCTGACCGCGCCCGGTCCGGCAGGGGCGCTCCACGGCAGCTTGATCGATGCCGGCAAGGGCAGACCTGTGGTGCTGATCGTCCCCGGTTCGGGCCCCACCGACCGCGACGGCAACAACCGGTATGGCGTGAAAGCAGCACCCTATCGCCTGCTCGCCGAGGCGCTGGCGGCGCGCGCGATCTCGACCGTCAGGATCGACAAGCGCGGGATGTTCGGCAGCAAGGCCGCCATCGCCGACGCCAATAAGGTGACGATTGCCGACTATGCCGCTGACGTGACCGCCTGGGTCAAGGCCACGCGCGCTGCGACAGGTGCGCGCTGCGTCTGGCTGCTCGGGCATAGCGAAGGCGGGTTGGTGGTGCTGGCGACGCCCGACGCGCCCGACATTTGCGGGCGGATATTGGTGTCCGCTGCCGGACGGTCCTTCGGGGTGTTGATCAAGGACCAGATCCACGCCAACCCCGCCAATGCGATCATCTTCGACCAGGCCGATGCTGCGCTCGCCAAGCTGGCGGCGGGCGAGCATGTCGATCCGGCGGGGATGCATCCGGGGCTGCTGGGCCTGTTTGCGCCCGCCGTGCAGGATTACCTTATCGACCTCATGCGCTATCGTCCCGCTGAACTGGCGTCGAAAAGCAAAGGACCCCTGCTGATCGTCCAGGGTGAAAACGACATCCAGATCGGCGTCGAGGATGCCAGGATGCTGGCGGCGGGGCGCAAGGATGCCAAGCTGGTGCTGCTCCCCGGCGTCAATCATGTCCTGAAACAGGTCGGCGATATTGACCGCGCGGCCAACGCGGCGAGCTATGCCAATCCCGATTTGCCGATCGATGCCGGTGTTGTTGCGGCAATCGCCGGGTTTGTGCTGGCGACGCGCTAGAGGGTGATGACGTGAGGTCGCTTCAACGATATACCCGTTTGGGCTGAGCGAAGTCGAAGCCCACGCGCTTCGCATGCCCTTCGACTTCGCTCAGGGCGAACGGGGTTTGGGTTGGTCCAATCCAACGTCATCACGCGCTAAGGCTTAGCGCAGCGCTTCATCAAGCAACCGCGCCAGCCGCAGTCCAGCGCGCTCGACTTGCAATCGGGCGATCGGGACCAGTCGCGTGATGGTCGCGGTGTCGAGTTTGGCGCGGGTTGGCGTGGGGGTGGTACAGGGCTGATCGCCGACCGCGCTGGGATAGGCGACATCGCGGCTGACGGCCCAGGCTTCACGGCTCCAGTCCTCGGTCGTTCCCGCCTGGGTCGCGGTCGTATCCGCAGCCGAATAGGGCCGGACCAGCGGGGGGCCATCGGTGATTGCGCGCTCAGCGAGCGCCCCGTCCCAAATGCTGTGCAGGTTGAGCCGGTCGGGGGCATAGATGCCATAGGCAGCCTTCACTTGGTTGCCGCCCAGATCGCGATGATCGCCTGCGTGCAGCGGCATGTGCAGGTCGCCCGTGAAATGGACCAGGAACGCCAGCGCCTGCACCCGCTCGGCGGTCGGCACGGTCTTGTCCTTCAGCAGCTTCACCGCGCGGTCGATTTGGGCCGACACGCAATTGCCGTCGCGGCAGGCGTTTTTCAGGTCAAAGGGCTGGCAGATATCGACATTCTGGTAATGCCACGACGCGGTGTAGGAAAAGCGCGGCCCCATCCCGCGTACGCAATCGGGCCAGACGCTGATTTGCTCGATCGTGCGCGCCTTGCACCCCGGTGTTGCGAGCGCCGATGACTGGGCCAGCAACGCCAGCACCTTGGCCCGGACCTGGGGCGAGACATTGGCCATCGCGATCCGGGCGATGGTTTCATGTCCGAACTGGCCATAGGCCTGGGCAGGGCTGTGGAGGCTGAGTGCGATCGCGGCAGCGAGGATGAGCAAGAGGTTCTTCATGGAGCCAGCCCCTAACCGGACAAGATGACGATTGTAAGCTACCCCTCGTCGCCGAAGATCGCGACGGTCCGCGCGCCGCTAGAATCCGCCCGGCCACGGAACATGCCGGGGGTCGTGAAGTCCCAGATCGCGCTAGCATCCGGCGCGACAACGATCACGCCGCCCGCGCCGCCAAGTGCCGCCACATCGGCCATCACCGTCCGCGCCGCTGTCGCGACATCCTCGCCCAGCAACCGCATCCGTGCAGCGATCTCATGGCCCGCCCCGGCCCGGATGAAGAACTCGCCCGAGCCCGTCGCGGAGACTGCACAGCCGCGATCATCGGCATAGGTGCCCGCCCCAATCAACGGTGAATCGCCGATCCGGCCCCAGCGCTTGCCCGTGACGCCTCCGGTCGAGGTGGCGGCAGCGACATGGCCCTCGGCATCGCGGGCGACCGCGCCGACCGTGCCATATTTCATTGCCACGTCGAACCAGCCGTCCGGATCGGCAATCATCTCCGCCAGCTGCGACTCCCGCTCCGGTGTTACGAACCAGTCGCGCCCCGCCTGGTCGAGACCGTGTTCGAGCGAAAACTGGTCGGCTCCCGCTCCGCTCAGCATCACGTGCGGGCTGCCGGTCATCACGCGCCGCGCCAAACTGACCGGGTTGCGGGTGGCGCTGACCCCTGCCACCGATCCCGCGCGACGATCGCGCCCGTCCATAATCGCCGCATCAAGCGACACCGCCCCATCATAGCTCAGCACCGCGCCGCGCCCTGCATTGAAATGCGGATCATCCTCCAGAACTCTCACTGCCGCCTCAACCGCGTCCAGCGCGCCGCCACCCCCCGCCAGCACGCTGCCCCCTGCATCAAGCGCGCGGCCCAGCGCTTCGCGCGCACCAGCCGATTGCGCTGGCGTCAACGTGGCGCGGGTCAGCATCCCGGCACCCCCATGGATCATCAGCGTCCATTGGCTATCGGACATCGGCGTGCTCCTGCTTCAAATGGTAACGCGGGGTCGGAAGGCGCGGATACGCAGGCCGATCAGCGGACGCATCCAGCCAATTTCCCGTCCGGCGCGGTAAAATACCCAGCACCCGGTAATCGTCGCCACCAGAATAATCCCGAACTCGGCAAGCGGCGGCAGGCCGAACTGCAGCAGCGCGCCCGCCACGAACACGATGATTGACTGATGGACGAGATAGAAGGGGAAAACCGCTTCAGTCAGCATCTTGCGTTGTGGATGGTCATGGTTCCAGTACCGGTCCGCAATGCCGATCAAGGCAATGATCGCCCCCCAACTCTGCACGGCGCGAGCGATGCCGAAACAAAACCATGTGGTGCGGCTGGGGATAGGCGGTCCAAGATAGGTGATCTCGATGCTCGCCACGACGGCATAGCCGCAGAGCGCCAGCACGCCCGCCCAACGCCACCAACGTCGGATGGCGCGCCAGATGGGCTCGCTTTCGCGCAACAGAAAGCCGAACAGGAACATGCCGAAATAGACACGGTTGACCGCCCAGTCGTCGAAAAACCCATGGGTTTCGAGTGCACCGGGAAATATCCAGGCCCAGTTGCCGATCAGCAGTGCCATCGGCAAGACCAGGATCATCGGCCCCGACAGCAGCCAGCCTAGGCCGCGCTCGATAGCCGACCTTGCACGGGCCGGGAGGACCGCCAGCAAAAATGCGAGCGCCCCGGTATAGATCCAAAGATAACCGACGAACCAGAGATGCGCCCAGGTCGGCAGTACAATGCCGCTTATCTTGCCGAAGCGAAAATAATCGTCGACCCAAAAGCGCAGAAAATCGCGGCCATAACCATGCTGGGTGGTCAGTTCGATCCAGGGCTGCACGGGGACGATCACGATCACCCCGAACAGCAGCGGGGGAATCAACCGCTTGGTCCTGCTCCAGATGAAGCGGCCAGGGCGCTTGTCGCCGGCAAAGATCGCCCGGCTGGCATAGCCCGACACCAGGAACAACAGCGGCAACCGCCAGGCATTCACCGCCTGCAATGGCACCGCGATCCACTCGATCGGGTGCGCTGTCTTGGCGTGATAGCCCCAATGCACGAACACCAGGCCGATATGATAGAAGATTAACAGCCCGAATGCGCCGACCCGCAACCAATCCATGCCAAAATGTCGGCCCAACATGCTCTCCTGCCGACTGTGCCAGATTATTGGCGCCGGATCGTCCTTGCTCCGCGCTATCGTATCGACGGGCGGCGAAGGCAACGCTATATCGCGCTTGAACCGTTGAGGAACCTTGCCATGTCGCTTCGCCCCTGGCGCGATATCACCCGCCGCAAAAGCCGTCAGATCATGGTCGGCAACGTCCCTGTTGGCGGCGATGCACCCGTGACGGTGCAGACGATGACGAACACGCCAACCGAAGATGCCAAGGCGACGATCGACCAGATTCGCCGCTGCGAGGATGCGGGCGTCGATATCATCCGGGTGTCCTGCCCCGATGTTGAAAGCACAGCCGCGCTCAAGCAGATCGTCCGCGCCAGCCGTGTGCCGATCGTGGCGGATATTCATTTCCACTATAAGCGGGCCTTGGAAGCAGCCGATGCTGGTGCCGCCTGCCTGCGGATCAACCCCGGCAATATCGGTTCGGCCGCGCGCGTGAAGGAGGTCGTTAACGCGGCCAAGGCCAATGGCTGCGCGATCCGCATCGGTGTGAACGGCGGGAGCCTTGAGAAGGACTTGCTCGAAAAATATGGCGAGCCCTGCCCGGATGCGCTGGTTGAATCAGCGCTCGATCATATCAAGCTGCTGCAGGACCATGACTTCCACGAGTTCAAGGTTGCGGTGAAAGCGTCGGACTTCTTCCTCGCGGTCGCGGCCTATCAGCAGCTCGCCGAGGCGGTCGATTGTCCGCTGCATCTGGGGATCACCGAAGCGGGCGGTTTCGTCGGCGGCACTGTAAAGTCGTCGATCGGGCTGGGTACGTTGCTCTGGTACGGCATTGGCGACACGATCCGCGTCTCGCTTTCGGCGGAGCCCGAGGATGAGGTCCGCGTTGGCTTCGAAATCCTGAAAGCGCTCGGCATCCGTAATCGCGGTGTCCGCGTCGTCAGCTGCCCGAGCTGCGCACGCCAGGGTTTCGATGTGATCCGCACCGTGCAAGCGCTCGAGGAACGATTGCAGCATATTCGCACGCCGATGTCGCTCAGCGTGCTCGGTTGCGTCGTCAACGGCCCCGGCGAAGCGCGCGAAACCGATATCGGGCTGACCGGTGGCGGCAATGGCAAGCACATGGTCTATCTGTCGGGCGTCACCGATCACACGGTGCAGAGCGAGGACATGATCGAGCATATCGTCAAGCTCGTTGAGGCCAAGGCTGAGGAAATCGAAGCATCGGACCAGGCCAAGCTCGTCGAGGCAGCGGAATAAGCTGATCGCGGGGGACTGACGATGGGCCGTCCTGACGCACTTGACCGGGTGGCGCAGGTGTTGGTCCTCATCGCCGCTCTTGCCGCACTGGCCAATGGGCTGTTCATGCTGATATGGCCGCTTGACTGGTATCAGTCAGTGCCAAATGTCCCGCTGACCGGGCCTTTTAACCCGCATTTTGTCCGTGATATCGGAGCAGCCTATCTGGCGACAGCGATGATGCTCGGCTGGGCGGTTGGCGATTTGCGCGGACGCTGGCTGGGGGTGGTGACGGGCGGGCTGTGGCTTGCCCTGCATGGCGGCATTCACATCTATGAAGTCAGCGTCGGGATTTGCGGTACTGGCGTTTTCCTGGCCGATGCGCCGGGCGTGCTTGGCCCCCCGGTGCTTGTCATGACCGCGCTTGGGGTGCTGTTCGGGCGCCAACGAATCGTGCCACAGGGCCTGCCGCGCGCGATCGTCGTGCCCGCGATCAAGCGGTTGGGCGATGGCGCGTATATCGATGAGATCGCCGCCGCACCGGGCCATGCCCTTGATCGCTATCTCGGTTTTGTGTCGGCAACCGCGCATCGCCACGCCGCCCCGATCGCCCTGTTTCATGCTACCAGGATCGGCGCGATAATGGCGGAGGACTGCGGGGGATGCACGATGGTCTGCGCAACGGCCGCGCTCGACGACGGACTCGACCGGGCAATTGTTAACCTGATGCTGGGCGGGGGGGAAGGCCTGCCCGCTGATGCCGCAATGGCGTTCAATTTTGGTCGGGCGATTGCCATCCAATCAGCCGATGCAGCGCCATTGGGCGAAGCGATCGAAGCGGGGCATGGACGAATCGTGCGGTTAGAGCTGGCGATGGCAGCGGCGCTGGTGCGGGGTTATCCGGGATTGAAGCGTGGCCTTGGACTCTTACAGCACTGCGCTGTGACCCGGTTGCAGGTTTGAATCGGAATCGGCCCTTACGCTCGATAACTTGGGTGGCTCAAGAACGGGTAGCAGGTGAAATTGCCACCGAAGTTCTGGCATCAGCGGTCCGAAAACAGCGCGCAGGACCCGATCCTCACTGGTCGACCAAGCGCACATCGGCGATTTCAAGGCGGAAAGGGCCGTCTTGCTGGATTGCGCCGATCAGCAGCATTTGGGTGTTGCTGGAATCAAAATTGGCCAGTTGCGCAAAGCGAAGCGTGATTTCAGCCCATTCCTTGCCGACGGTGATCGGGCTGATACTTGGCCGCTGTCCGCCACTGGGCGAAAATCCCATCACGGCAAAGGCCTTGCCTTCGCCGCGCGCCCAGAACCGCAATGCCTTTGCGCTGCCCAGATTGGCAGGTCGGAATTGCTGATCAGCCGGGTAAAAGGCGATGCCCGCCCAGGGCGCAAGATAGCCGGGCTTGATCTCGCCCGTCAGCACCAACGCGGTTTGGCCATTCGGTGCCTGGTCCCCGATGCTGAGCGCCAGCGTTGAATTGCCGCCGACGATTGAATCGGTGGACACGTCCCAGCCTGCGCCGAAGGGCGATTTGGCGACCGCCTTGCCCTGCACGGTGCTGAATTGCGCGATGCGGCGATCAGCCGGTAGCGCGACCGGGGGCAGGGCGACCGCGACGGCTTGTTTGGCCAGCGCCGCGCGGCGCGCTGCGCGGAGCGGGCTGACGGGCGCGCCATCTTTCCAAATCTCGACAATGTTATGGACATCGGCGATCGCGCGGGTCGGATCACCCTCGACCAGCATCATGTCCGCCTTAAACCCGGTGGCGATTCGCCCGCGATCAGTCAGCCGAAATGCCTTGGCTGGCGCCGCCGTCGCCGCTGACAGCGCCTGCACCGGGGACAGACCGCCCTTGACCAGCAAGTCCATTTCGCGGTGCAGGCTCAGCCCATACCAGGTGCCCGGATTGCCGGCATCGGTGCCGGCAAGGATCGGCACACCTGCCTTGACGAGGGCGGCAAGATTGGCAGCCTCGATCCCATCGAGCTTGGTCGACCGATCGGCACCGAAGCTTTGGCGCACCGTATCGATCGCTGGCTTGGGCAATAACCCCGAAAGGGCGGGGTGATCGAGCAATGTTGCAGTGCCCGATCTGCCGCTGAACACTTCCAGCACAGCATAGGTTGGGACGATGAAGGCACCCTTGTTTTTGGCGAGCTTGGCAAAGGCCGCCCCGCCATCCTGATCGGCAAAGAGATGCACCAGTCCATCTGCGCCCGCATTGATCGACTCGGTCGCCGTCGCCAGCGTTTGCGCATGCACCACCGCCAGCTTGCTGCGCTGATGCGCTGCCGCAACCAGGGCGCGGATCGTCGGCGCATCAAGCGTCGGCACCGCCCGGCCGATGATCGTGCCCGGTTCGTTGACGATCTTGATATAGTCGGATCCCTCGGCAAGCCGGGCCGCGACCCATGCGTCCGCTTCTTCAGGCTTGGTCAGCGTGGGAACGGGCAGGCCATATTCGGTGCCATGGCCCTTGGGCACGGTGGCAAGGAAACCCGCGGTGAAGATATCCGACATGGCCCTATTGTCGCCACGCGCCATCCGGGTGCGAACCGCGCGGGTTGATTCAGGGGGGCTGAACATGTCGAGCTGGGTGGTGACGCCAAACAACAGCGCATCGTCCTGGCCGGCATAGGCATGGACATGGCTGTCGATCAGGCCAGGCAGCAGCGTCTTGCCGCGGCCATCGACGATGCGCATCGATGGCAATATTTTACCGCGATAATTGACGTCGATAATTTTGCTGCCTTCGATCAGCACTGATCGATCGATCTGCTTCTGGACCCCGTCAAAAACCGTCACATTCTTGATCAGCGTTTGCGCAGGCGGGGCTGGTGTCGATTGGCCAAAAGCGGGGGCGGCAATGATGCATGACAGCAGGATGGCGGTGCGTTTCAGTCCCATCGTGGCGAACTCCCGGTTGCGTGTTTGGCCTTGGATTGCCGCAACGCTACGGGCCGGGATCGCGGTGGCGAAGTGACATCTGTCACCTGTGGCGCGTGACACTCAACACTGATCAAGTAAGACCTTATGCCAAGTCTCGCTGACGGGAACCTATCGAGCCCCTCCCCTTCAGGGGAGGGGTTGGGGTGGGGGCTCTCCAACTAACGCCGCGCCTGCGGATAGCCCCCACCCCCGGCCCCTCCCCTGAAGGGGAGGGGTGAAGAGTCGCGGTCTCCGAGATGTGGTATTAGGCGGCGCGTCAGAGCCAGCCATTGGCGCGCGCGATCCGGCCCGCCTCGATCCGGTTGGCGGCACCCAGCTTGCCGGCCGCGTCCGACAGATAGTTGCGCACCGTGCCGGGCGACAAATCGAGCCGGCGAGCGATTTCCTTGTTGGGGAGACCCTCTTCCGCCAGCCGCAGCGCATCGCGCTCGCGCGGGGTGAGCGGGTCGGCGCCCGCTTGCCAGGCAGTCTCCGCCAGTTCAGCCGGGATGAAGGTGCCGCCCGCTGCGACGACCCGGATGGCGGCGGCGAGTTGTTCGGCCGGCGTGTCTTTGAGCAGATAGCCACGCACGCCAGCGGCGCGGGCGCGCGCGAGATAGCCGGGCCGCGCAAAAGTGGTGACGATCACGGTGCGCGTCGTCAGCCGCTGCTCGGCGATTGCCAGCGCAACGTCGAGGCCACTAAGCTGCGGCATCTCGATATCGGTCAGCAGAATGTCGGGGGTGAGCGTCCGCACCAGATCGAGCGCGGCGGCGCCCTCCGCTGCGCGCCCAATGATCGACAGGTCAGGCTCCATGTCGAGCAGCGCCGCAAGCGCGCCCAGCACCATCGCCTGATCTTCAGCCAGGACGATGCGGATCATGCCGGGACGGTCGCGATCAGGCGCATCCCGCTGGTGCCGGGTTGGATCGTCAGTGATCCGCCCGCCGCCTGCAACCGCTGGCGCATGCCCATCAGGCCGCGGCCTTCGGTGAAGCTTCGGCCATGCCCATCGTCTGACACGGCGAGCCTGGCCTCCTGGCCCGTCATCGACAGATCAATCCGGCAGGATTGCGCCTGGGCGTGCCGGATGACGTTGGTGACGGCCTCGCGCAGCGTCATCGCCAGCACCGCGCCAGCATCAGACGGGATGGCGGCAAAATCACCGGTGATCTGGGCTGAAACAGCCGCAGCCTCAAGTGCGGCGGAGGAGGCGGCGGCTTCGTGCGCCAGGCTGCCGCCGATTTGCCCGGCCAGCGCGGCCCGCACCTCGCCCAAGCCTTCGCGGGCAAGCGTCGCGATCGTCTGGCATTCGATTGCCGCAGCGGCGGGATCGCCGGGCACGAGTCGCCGGGCGAGATCGGCCTTCAGCGCGACCAGCGTCAACGTGCGCCCGACGACGTCGTGCAAATCACGCGTGATCCGCTCGCGCTCGGCGGTGCCGGCAAGGCGGCGGACCTCCTCCTGCGTTGCCAGCAGCGCCTGGGTGCGCGCGTAAAAGGCCTCGCGCGATATCGTCGCGCCGCCGGTCATCACCACCAGCAAAATGCCGGGCAGCACCCACAGCATCGGCTGGCGCCACGCGAACCCCACCGCCGCCGTCGCCAGCGCGAGGAGTGCGATCACGGCGATCGCGTGGCGGGCAGGGCGCAAGCGACCCGCTTCAGACCCCGCATAGACCGAAAACACCGTCCAGCTGCCGCCGAGCGGGGCGAGCAGCGCGCCGATCGCGAACATCGCCGTCACGGGCCCCAGCAGCCGCACCCCGTTCAACCGGTGGCTGATGAAATAGGTCGGCAGGAACACCGCGACGCCGATGATCGCCGCGATCAGCTGGAACGACGTCGGCGCGCGGAACAGCCAGGGCATCGCGTAGAAAGGGAGGTACACCAGCCACGGCCACGGTCCGTCCCACCAGCGCTCTACTTTGGTTTGCATGGCGCTGTCGTCGCGCGATGAAGGGGGCGCCGTCAAGCGGGACTGCGCCGCCAGCCGGTCCATGCCCAGCCCGCCGCCGCCACCGTCATCGCCGCCAAAATGAGCGCGTGGTCGACGACTGTCCCGATCGTGTCCGCCCCAACGATCGCCCGGGCAATCTGCCCGAGATGGAAGGAGGGCATGAACGCGCCGATCGTCTGCATCCACCCCGGCAGAATCGCCGACGGGATCCACAAGCCACCCAACACGGCCGACCCCAGGAACAAGGCATTGGCCATCGCCACCGCGCCCTTGCCGCCCATCCGCATGCCAATGCCAAAGCCGATCAGCGCGAAGGGCACCGTCGATGCCAGGTGAACGACGACCAGCGCCACCCACTGCGCCGCAGAGAGTTGCGCGCCGCCAATGATGCCCAGCGCATAGATCATCGCAATGGCGGCCGCCGTCGCTGCAATCGCGGCGGTCAGCTTGGCGGCGACATAGGCCCCGGCGGGCATGGGCGAGACGCGCTTGAGTTCGATCAGGCCCTGTTCGCGCTCCATCGCCACGCCCGCGCCAAAGCCGAACAAGGCCGGGCCAATCGCCGCGAAGACGCCGTATCCGGCAAGGCTCGCCGCCACCGCCTCCGGTGTTGGCGATTTGGCGATGGCCAGCGTGAACAGCCCGTAAAAGGCGGCAGGCGTGACGACCGACGGCAAGATGAACTGCGGCAACCGCCAGGATCGTTTGAGTTCAGCGACACATTCGCGCCGCCAAACGCCAGCGGGGATAAGCGCGGCGGTCATGCGGCGATCCTTTCGTCTGATGTCAGCAAAGCAGCGATGGCATCTTCCAGCGCCGCATCGGCAACGCGCAGATCGGCGAGTCCGGCATCGGCATCACATAGCGCGCGCACCGTGGCGACGGCGTCAGTCGTCACCACCCGCAGCTCAGCCCCGTCAGCCGCGACATCGCGCACCCCCGGCAACATCCTGACCCGAATAGGCGGCAGCGATGTCCGGCAGCGCACCACCGATCCGCCAGCGCGGGCGCGGAGCGCGGCCGGCGTGCCATCAGCGACGATCCGCCCGGCCTCCATCACCATCACCCGATCCGCCAGCGCATCAGCCTCGGCCAGATCATGGCTGGTCAGCAGCACCGCCGCGCCATCAGCCGCCGCATCGCGCACCGTTGCCCACAACCCGCGCGCGGCGGCGCGATCCATCCCCGCGGTTGGCTCATCAAGCACCAGCAGGTCAGGCCGCCCGCAAATCGCCATCGCATAATGCACCCGCCGCGCCTGCCCGCCCGACAGCGCGCCACAGCGCCGCGCCGCCAGATCAGCAATATCAGCAATCGCCAGCGTCTCAGCCACGGCACGCGGATCGCGATAATAGCCCGATTGGAGCCGGACCATCTCAGCCACCGTCATCACATCGGGCAAGCCCGCCGCCTGCAGCATCACCCCCATCCGCGCGCGTGCGGCGGGCCGTGTGGGGTTGAGCCCGAACAACCGCGCCTTGCCCGCATCGGGCCGCAAGCGCCCGGTCAACAGGCTGATGCTGGTCGTCTTGCCCGCACCGTTCGCCCCGAGCAGCGCGGTGACTTCGCCTGCGCGGATCGCAAGGTCGAGCCCGTCAAGAACGCGCACCCGCCCCAGCCTTTTCGATACAGCGCTAAGCGTCGCCACTGCTGATAAATCCTGCACCACCTGGCCATCTCCTTCGATCCGGGGTGTGCGGCATTGGCGTGATGCTGGGTATTGCCGGATGTCAGGCGATGGGGGTGACGTTTGTCATGGCTAGGGAGGGGTGAGGACTGTTGTTGGGCGGGAATGGGGCGGGGCGGAAGAATGGGGCGGCGGAGTGGGCGGTAGACGCATGAATGTGCGATTCTGCTTTCGCGCCAATTGCAGACCTCTGATTGAGCGGCAGCTAAGCGCTCCAATTTCGGTCGTCCGATTTCGCCTTTTCCAAACCCGAAAGCGGCCTTTCGTTCAAGCAAGCTGCGATTGAACTTCGGCGGTTGGGGAGAAGCGACAGCTTGCGAACGCGCGTCGTTCATGTGCGTAGGTCAATCGGCCTCACACAAGCAGGACACGAATCCCAGGTACTGCGGACGCGATGATTTGGGTGAAGTCCTTGTCGCAGGTGACCACTATGTAATTCCGCTCAAAGGCTTGCGCTGCGATCCAGAGATCGTTCTCGTCGATCTGCAACAGCTGGCCACTGACACGATCGGCCCAGCTCTCGACCCAGCGCGGAATCCGACGCCGAATGTCAATTCGCGCCAGCGCGATGCTCGACTTGACCGTCGCGAAGGCGTCGGCGGTATGGCGCGTGACTTCGGCAAGAGGATGCATCTCGGATTGGGCGAGGCAAGCCTCGATGTGAGTGAGCGTCTGCCCTGCGGCGCGCGCGAGTGCCAACCCGAACCGCAACTCGCCGACTGTCACGACTGATACCAGCTGCGCGGCCTCGGCCGGGAGCGCAGCGATGGCCAGGCGGACCGCATCATAGTTGGGCCGCCGCGCATCATAGAGCACGGACACCAGGTTCGTATCGAGCAGATAGGTGTCCATCCGCTACTGGACGTAGAGCCTGAGCCGCTCGACTTCGTGCTCTGGAGCAGGCGTGAAGGTCTCGAGCGCCCAGGCACCGATATTCTCGCGCAGCAATGGCCCGATATATTCGTGCAGCGGCACATAGGCCGTGAAATCCTCGGGAAACCAACCCTTGAAGGGATTTGAGACGCGCCGCTCAGCTTCATGTCCGCGGAACGCTTCAAGCAGTCGGCGCTCGAGGCGCGGCGGTAGGTCATAGGCCTTGAGCAGTTGCGCATCGATATCGATGAGCAAGGTCTCAAGGCGGCTATCGATCTCGGGAGTCCGCAGTGCATAGGTCGCTGCGGCGGCGAGCTCTTCTTGGTAGCGCCGCACCGCGGCGACTACTTCGGCGAGCGCGCCGCGCTTCGGCAGCGGCAGCTGCTTCATGATAAGGTTGGTCAGATGCTGGTTCGAGGCCCGCTCGAGCACGAAGGCGCTCGCCAGCGGGCTGTTGATCAGCGCTTCGATCACTTCCATCGGAAGCTCGGCCGTGGTCGCCCAGATGCCGAAAAAGGCTTGCGACGGCACCAGCCCGCTCAGATCGAGCCCGCCGTCCAGTCGCCAGGGGCCGCGCGATCGCCGCGCGACATTGACCAGCACCTTGGGCCTGTCCCAGGGGCGGGTTAGTGGGCCGCGCCTGTAGGCTGACTCCTCGCGTATATCGACATAGCCGGTCGCGGTGACGCGGTATTGCAGCAGCGAAGCCGCGGGCTTGAAAACCCCCCTTGCATATCCCTCGCGGGGTACTGCGCTCCAGCCTGCGGACTGACTGATCCATTGAAGGCCGCGATGGACCTGGGCTTGGCTACCGAGTACAGGGTAGTCCGCTAGAAACTCCCAGACCTCATCAAGCGCGCCGATCCAAAGCTCGCCCGAGCAGACCCGCTTGGCACGGCGACGCTCGGTGCTGATTTTTCCGGTCATCAGGAAATCCGGCCGACTCCGGTCGCTGACCTCGGCGGAGCGCAACTGGTTCGGAAGGCCTTTAGCATCATCATCGCGCCAGTCAGTCGCGATGATGACGGCCGACTCAAGACCCGCGCGCTGGAAGATGCGATCCGGAAGCGAGGTCAGCTCGATGCGACCGTAATTGTCGGCCAGCAGCTGCCGTAGCTCAACATATTGTTTCTGATGGAGGAAACCCTGCGGCAGTACGAAGCCTAGGGCATCGGGCCTGGCCTCGATCAAGGTGCGCAGGACCGCCATGGGCTTCGAGAGGGACTTCGCCGCCATTTCCGGGTAACGCTGGCGCTCGTCGCCGTCGAAATCTTCCCAGGGCGGGTTACACAGGATGATGCGCTTGCCGCCCGCGTCCGCGGCGAGCACGCTCTTCTCGAACAGGTCTTTCGACGGGATCTTCCACCCGTTGGCGTTGGGATAGTCGGCCAGGATCAGCGACAACGTCGCGACTTCGCAAGCGAAGCTGTCGAGCTCCGCGCCGCTGATCCGCTCGACTAGGAAGGCGTGTCGCTCTTCGCCGGAAAGCGTGTCGGGCAACCTGTCGCTCAGGTGGCGTAGGGCCGCGACAAGGAAAATGCCCGCGCCGGCGAACGGCTCGTAGATCGTGATGTCCTCGAGATCGAACTGGCTTAGGTCTAGCTGGCTGACCACATATTCGGCGATCCGGCGTGGCGTGGCGTGAGTTCCGAAGCGCTTACGCGTGTCTACGGTTACCAGCGTGTTCTCGTAGACAAAGGCGAGACTGTCCGACGAAATGTTGCGGAAGTTGATGGCGTCGCGAAGCGTCGTCCATGCCACCTCGACGGTCGCGGTCGGCAGGGCCTCGACCGCAGGGCGCGCCATCTGATCAAGGTGATAATAGGTCTCGATCCCGGCCAGAATCTCCGCCACTGACGCGGTTGACCAGGACGCGGCGTCGGGATGCTGGCGATCAATCAGGATCTTGGCCGCGAGAAGCCTGAACGTCGTGCGGAAAACCGCTTCTTCGCGTCGCGGATCGTCGATACCGGTTAGTAGCTTGGCGATGACCTCGCCGAGCAGCCGGTCGAGCTTCGCTTCGATCTCGTGCTCGATCATCGGCATCAGTCCGAGATCGACGAAGTCGAGCTGATAGGCGGTGTGAGTCTGGCCGAGCGACTTGGCGCGGTGGACCGCGTGCGGGCTCCAATTGTCGGCGTTGCGTACGAACAAGGCCTCGAGCTGATCTAGCGGGACCCGTTCGGTGAGGCGCGGCTTGCCTTCGGCGCCTACGCGCCAGACGCCGACATCGTCATGGCCGATCGAGAACAGGATCGGCGCGCCGAGCGCCCGACGGCGCTGCACGGCCTCCGCATCGTGCGCGCTGGTGATTACGCCGAAGGCGGCCGAGCGGTAGGATTCGGGAACTTGCGTGAACGCGGCAAGCGCGACGCATTGCTCTTCGCCAGCCTCCGATAGCACATCGGCGAAGCTATAGTCGTGGATCAGCGATTCCGGCCGGTAGCCGATTGCGCGCAGTCCCGCTTCAATCCTGGCAAGCGCGGTCACGCCGCGTCACCTTCGGCAGTGCGCAGAATGGTTCCACCTTCGGCCTCAGCCGGCGCTTCAGTTCGGCGCAATCCCACCGCCGGAAACAGCGGCAGCTGCGCGATTGGCTCCGAGACGCCGAAGCCCTGCGACATAGCCTCAAGATGGGCGTTGAGACGGAGCAGGATGGCATCCTGGTCGGCCGGCAACGGATCGCTGCCACCGAGCAGCGCACAGCTCCCCAGCCCGAAGATGGCGAGCCGGTGATTCCACAGGCCGGGAAAGGACCGGCCATTCAACAGCTCGCGTGCGCGATGCAGCAGGTCGCGATGGACCTGGAGTTCGACATGGAATTGACTGCGCAGAACGACGGCAAGCCGGAGCAAAAGCACCGTCTGCCAGCCGAACTGAGACTGCTGACCTTGGCGCGATGCCGGGACGTCAGGGTGAATAAGCCCGCGCCGCACGGTCCATTCACGTAGCTGATCAGCCGAAAGCCCGGTCAGTTCCAGAACGTCTCGCGATCCGATGAGGCGCAACAGTCAATTCCTCCAGTTCGGGTATAATGCCCGAACTTGGATCGGGTATCATACCCATTCTCGTCGGTAAAGCGCTCCGCTCACAGTTGCCACACCCGTCTGCGATATCGGACACCGCCTATGCCAAGCAAGCGACGACCGCTTTCATAACTCTTGCGTTTCAAAACCGAAATTCCGCTCCCGGCGCAATATTGGCCAGTAGCGCTCCCCACGGCAATTTCTCCTTCCCAGTCAATTTTTGCCGTCCAGCTTACGCATGGGCAGCGGCGCACTTTTTGGGTTCACCGCTCAGCTTATCCCAGCGGTACCCGGACCAGGAGAGGGCGACCCGCCCAGCCAATGCGCGCAAAAAGCCTTGCACCTGTGGCATGCCCGCCAATTGCTCGGTCATCCCCATCGGATCGATATTGGGCAACCGACACGCGGCGCTAGGGCCGCTTGAAACCCAGCCGCTCATTCACCGGCATCGGCTTGTTGCACCCGTCAATCACGCGCACCACGGCGAGTAACGGCCGGGCACCGGGTTGCTGGTTGAGCGGGCGGATGCCGGCGGCTTTGTCTTTGGCGGCGGCCATGATGGCGTGGTCTTCGCAGGCGAGCTTGCCTGGGGTGGCGGGGGGCGCTTGGGGGGCGGCGGCGGCCATGGCGGCAGGCATCACCAGCGCAAAGATAAGATAGGCGCGCATTCCGGTCTCCTGCTGAATTTTGCGAATACTAACAGGAATAGCGAGAGATACCAGTCGCTTCCTTGCCTGGCGCGGCGACGGGCGATGGCGCGGGATGAACGTCGTGCGGGGTATGAGCGGGGCAGTCCTGTGTTGATCGGGCTCGATTATCTGCCGGGGGTCGCGCCGCAGGGGACTGCCTCAAACGCGACATCAATATCCGCCTGACGCGCTCCTAAATTTCGTCGCGCACCGCCAGCGCGCGGGCAAATACCGCGTCGAACATCTCGGGCGTCAAGCGGCCGGTATTCTGGTTGTAGCGCGAACAATGATAGCTATCGATCAGCACCGCGCCGCTTGGCAGGCGGTGCTCCGCCAGATGTCCGAAGCGCGCCTTGGGCAGCCGCCCGCCCAGTATCTTGACCGCTGATTGATGCGCGATCTGGCCCAGCGCGATGAATACCCGCGCTTTGGGCAGGGCGCGGACCTGGCGGTCGAGAAAGGGGCGGCAGGCGTGGATTTCAGCCGGGGTCGGCTTGTTGGCGGGGGGCAGGCATTTGACGGCGTTGATGATGATCGCGCCGCGCAGACGGAGCCCGTCATCGGGCGCGCCGGCATAGTCACCCGCGCTCAGCCCGAATTTGGCGAGTGTTGCGAACAGCAAGTCGCCAGCGGCATCGCCGGTAAAGGGGCGGCCCGTGCGATTGGCACCGTGCTTGCCGGGGGCCAGGCCGATAATGCCCAGCCAGGCATTGGCATCACCAAAGGCGTTGACTGGCGCATTCCACCAATCAGGGAATTCGATCCTGAGCGCCTGGCGAAAATCGGCCAGCCGGGGACAATCCGGGCAATCATGCGGCGGTTCGGTATCGGGAAGTGGGCTTGGCGCAAACATCGTGCCGCGATAGGCCGTGGCCATGAAGATGCCAAGCGATGTGCCACGCTATGTAATCGCGCTGGGATCGAACCGGCCGGGCCGGCATGGGCGTCCGGGTGCTGAACTGGCGGCGGCGCTGGGGGCGATTGGCGGGGCGCGCGCTGCGTCGCGCGTTATGACCTCGGCACCGATTGGGCCGTCGATCCGCCGCTTTGCCAATCAGGTGGCGATTATCGAGAGCGATGAGCGGCCACTTGATCTGCTCGCCCGCTTAAAGGCGATTGAAGCCGCGTTCGGGCGTCGTCCAGGGCAGCGCTGGGGCAGCCGGGTGATCGATCTCGACATCCTCTTGTGGAGCAAGGGGGCTTGGGCGGATCGTCGGTTGACGGTGCCGCATGTCGCGTTCCGGGATCGCCGCTTCGTGCTCGATCCGCTGCGCATGATCGCGCCCGATTGGCGTGATCCGGTGACTGGCCTGACGATCCGCCAGTTACATTATCGGGCCTGCGCGGTTGACCGGATGGCCCGGCCCTCCTAACGGCACGGCACGCGCAAGTCCGGTGACGGTCGGGGCCCGTAGCTCAGTCGGTAGAGCAACGGACTTTTAATCTGTAGGTCTCGGGTTCGAATCCCGACGGGCCCACCAGCCGGATCATGCCATGCCGCCAGCAGAAACCGCCATTGACGAGGTCCGGCACCCGCCCTGGCTTTATTACGCCGCCGGGGCGCTGGCGCTGGCGATGCTGACGATCACGCTGTTCGGCGCGACGATTGCGCGGGGGCATCAGTTTGCGTTTGATCGTGCGATCATGCTGGCGATGCGCGAGCCGGAAAATAGGCGCGTACCCGAAGGGCCGGTCTGGCTGAAGCAGGTGATGGTCGATGTCACCGCGCTGGGCGGCAGCACGGTGTTGACGATGATCGTGATCGTCACCGCAGGTTACCTGGCGTTGCGGCGGCATTGGCTGACCTTCTGGCTGGTGCTGGGGGGGACGATCAGCGGGTCCTGGGCGGTTGGGCTGATCAAGACGATCGTCGCGCGCCCGCGCCCGGTGCTGATCGATCACCTGGTAGAGGTCTGGTCGGCCAGTTTCCCGAGCGGCCATGCCGCCAATAGCGCGATCATCTATCTAACCGTGACGCTGTTGCTGATGCAGATCGTCGAAAGCCGGACGGCGCGCTGGTATATGATCGCGGTCGCCGCTTTGCTGGTGACGATAATCGGGGTCAGCCGCGTCTATCTGGGCGTGCATTGGCCAAGCGATGTGCTGGCCGGGTGGAGTTTTGGGACGTTATGGGCGCTGGCCTGGTGGTCGCTGGGCGGGTGGTTGCGGCTAAGAAGGCTTGAGATGGGAAGGCTGGCAATCAGGCCCGCGTAATCAGCGCCTGGGCAGCCTTAAGGTGCGGCGCGTCGATCATCTTGCCATCAAGGCTGAGCGCGCCTGCCCCGGGGTTTGCGGCGAATAAATCGATAATCGCGCGGGCATGGGCGATTTCCGTGTCGCTGGGGGAAAAGGCAGCGTTGATCACCGCGACCTGGGCAGGGTGGATCGCCATCATGCCGGTAAAGCCATCGCGGCGACCGCGCGCTGCATAAGCGGCCAGCCCGTCGAGATCGCGAAAATCGGGATAGACCGTCTCGATTGCGGGCACGCCCGCAGCATGGGCACCGAACAGGGTGAGCGAGCGGGCGAGCTGATAAGGCGCGGTATAGCTGCCATCGGCCTCGCGCGAGGTGGATGCGCCGATCGCGGCGGGGAGGTCCTCAGCGCCCCAGGTCAGCCCGCAGAGCCGCTCGCTGACACCCCCATAGCTGCCCATGCCGAAAATCGCCGCCGGGGTTTCGGTGGCGATCGGCAGGATCAGCGTGTCGCCGGTCAGCCGCGCCGCCAGCGTGGCAAGCGACGCGCCGCCCTCTGCCTTGGGCAGCATGATGCCATCGGGGGCGGCGGGCAGGATTGCGGCGAGATCATCGTCGATCAGCCCCGAATCGAGCGGATTGACGCGCACGAACAACAACTGCCGGCGCGGTTCGGCCAGAAAGCCTGTGATCGCAGCGCGCGCGGCGGGCTTGGCCGACAGCGCGACTGCATCTTCAAGATCTAGGATCAGCGCATCGGCATCAAGCATCGCCGCCTTGGCCATCCGATCGGGCCGGTCGCCCGGCACAAACAGCAGGGAGCGAAGCCGGAGGGGGGCGGTTGGCGGGGTCGGAACAGGCATCATCGCACTCCAGGGCTTTTGTCCGCGGCTAGCATAGCCAAAGCGTTGCGAGAATGCGGCGAAAGCATTTGATACTTTATACCATCACATTATACGCGGCGCCATTGAGTCCAATTCCGGGGTAGAAAATGATTCGTACAACGATGCTGACTGGTGTTGCGCTAATGGCGCTGGTCCCCGTTCACGCCGTGGCGGCCCCAGCCGCTCGCGCCGGAGCGGCACCCGCGCCTGTCGCACCGCCCTTGGCCGCGGCGCCCATCGATGCGCAGGAAGCGTCGCGCGAAGATATCATCATCACTGCCCCGGTTCAGCGGCGCGAGGACGAAGTGTTGCAGGGGACATCGGTCCTGAAGGGGGACGCGTTGACGCGCAGTCTGCGCCCGACGATCGGCGAAACACTGGCGCAGTTGCCTGGCGTGTCAGCAACATCGTTCGGCCCCAATTCGTCCCGCCCGGTGCTGCGCGGTCTGCAGGGGGAGCGCATTCGCGTGCTGACCGATGGGATTGGATCGATCGATGTGTCGAACACCTCGGTCGATCATGCGGTAGCGATAAACCCGTTGCTGGCTGACCGAATCGAAGTCTTGCGCGGGCCGAGCGCGCTGCTGTTTGGGTCGTCGGCCCTTGGCGGTGTCGTCAACGTCATCGATTCGCGCATCCCGCGCGCCATTCCGGAAAATGGCTTCCGCCTGAGCGGCATCGGCACCTATGGCAGTGCTGCCGATGAGCGGACGGGCCAGCTCGCCGGTGATGTCGCGCTTGGCCGGTTGGTGTTGCATGCCGATGGGTCCTACACCGCCACCAGCGATCTGCGGATCGGCGGCTTTGCGCTGACCCCGGCTCGCCGCGCCGAGGCACTGGCATCGAGCCTTGTTCCACCCGATCCGGCCGATCCCGAACCGATCAATTTCGCCGCCAATGCCGCGATCCGCAACCGGTTGCCCAATACAGCGAGCGAAACATGGACGGCTGGCTTTGGTGCCTCTTATATCGGCGATACCGGCATGATCGGCATCTCCTATGGCCATTATGACAGCCTCTACGGCGTGCCTGTCCGCTATGCGACGCAGCTTGGCGAAGGGCAGGAAGCACCCCGGATCGATATCGTCCAGAACCGTGTCGATCTGCGGGCCGAGGTCGAGACGGGCGGCGAGATTCTGGAGCGGATCAAATTCCGCGCTGGCCACGCCACCTATCGCCATTTCGAACTGGAGCCCGATGGCGAGATTGCCACGCGCTTCTTCAATAACGGCCTCGAAGGAAGGCTTGAAATCATCCAGGCCAAGCGCGGGGTCTGGTCCGGTGCGTCGGGGGTTCAATTTTTCAACCGCCAGTTCAACGTTGACGGCGAAGAGGCCTTCCTGCCCCGCAGCGAGACCAATCAGACCGGCCTGTTCACGCTTCAGCAGCTCGATTTCGGTCGCTTCAAGGCCGAAGCGGGTGCGCGTTATGAGTTCACTGATCTCTCGGCACGTACCCCCGACGGCGATCTGCGTTTTTTCGACGGCAGGCGTGATTTTGGGGCGTTCTCGGGGTCAATTGGCGGGTCCTATGGCCTTACGGATAATGTCCGTGCCGGCCTGAACTTCTCTTACACCGAACGCGCGCCATCAGCCGAGGAATTGTTCGCCAATGGCGGGCACCCCGCCACCCAGGCCTATGAACTGGGCAATCCCACTTTCCGGCTCGAACGGTCAGTCGGCATCGAAGCCACGCTTCACGCGCATGGTGACGGATATAGTTTCGACCTTGCCGCCTATTACAATGATTTCAGTAACTTCATCTCCGAAAACCAGGTTGATCAGGCAGTATGCGAAGCTGCCGCATCCCCCAGTGGGCGCGACGTCGATTTGCCATGCTTCCAGTTCCTGCAGGGCGATGCGCGCTATTACGGTGTCGAGGCCAAGGGGTCGCTCACGCTCGGCCAGATCGCCGATTTCAAGATCAATGCCGATCTGCTCGGCGATTATGTGCGGGCTGATCTCGACAATCTGGGCCCTGCCCCGCGCATCCCGCCCGCACGCGTCCTGGGCGGGTTGGAGGCGCAATCCGATCGCATCAATGGCCGGGTTGAGGTTGAGCATGTCTTTGTGCAAAATCGCCTGGCAGGCTTCGAAACGCGGACCGTCGACTACACAATGGTCAATGCTTCGATCGCATTCAGCCCGTTCGGGCGTGACAGCGGCACGACGTTGCTGGTCAGCGCGAACAACCTGTTCGATGTCGATGCCCGCCGCCATGCGAGCTTCCTCAAGGATTTCGCGCCGCTCGCCGGGCGCGACATCCGGGTAACCGCGCGGTTTGGGTTTTAGGGTCACGCAGAGGCTGCATCTGTCAAACCCCCGTTCGGGCTGAGCGAAGTCGAAGCCCAGGGACTGCGCATGCCCTTCGACTTCGCTCAGGGCGAACGGCTGTGGTGATTTAGGATTGGCGCTGTGGTTCGGCCTGCTCCGCCAGCTTGCGCTCCCACGCCAGCGCGTGGCCGACGATCGTGTCGAGATCGTCGAGCTGCGGCCGCCAGGGCAGGGTGGCCAGGATCGCGCTGTTATCCGCCACCAGCGCATCGGGATCGCCCGCGCGCCTGCCCTGATAGCGGCGATCGATCGTCCGGTTGGTCACCCGATCAACCGCGTCGAGCACATCGTTGACTGAATAGCCCCGGCCATAGCCCGCGTTCATGATGTGGCTGTCGCCTGGCCGGGCGATTAAGAGATCGAGCGCATGGACATGGGCAGCGGCAAGATCGCTGACATGGATGTAATCACGCACGCCGGTGCCGTCGGGCGTCGCGAAGTCCGTCCCGAAAATGCCGACATGGTCACGCTTGCCGGTCGCTGCCTCGACCGCGACCTTGATGAGATGCGTCGCCCCCGCCGTCGATTGGCCCGACCGCCCGAGCGGATCGGCACCCGCCACGTTGAAGTACCGCAGCGCACAGAAGTTCATCGGATGGGCGGCGGCGACGTCCTTCAGCATCGCCTCGGTCATCAGCTTGGACATACCATAGGGGTTGATCGGCCGGGTCGGGCTGTCTTCGCTGACCGGCACCTGATCAGGAATGCCATAGGTCGCCGCCGTCGACGAGAAGATGAAATGCGAGACACCGCACGCAACCGCGCTTTCGATCAGCGCGCGGCTGGCGACGGTGTTGTTGCGATAATATTTGAGCGGATCGCTGACCGATTCAGGCACAACTACCGATCCAGCGAAATGCATCACCGCACAAACATCGTGCGCGCGCATCGCCGCGCGGACGGCGGCATCATCCTCGATATTGGCCTGGATCAGCGTCGCGCGCGGATCAACCGCCCAGGCGAAACCCGTGACGAGATTGTCGACCACGACGACCGGCCAGCCGGCATCAAGCAGCGCGAGCACCGCATGGCTGCCGATATAGCCAGCCCCACCGGTGACCAGAACCGAACCCTTTTGCATCGCCACCGCTCCCGATTTGTAACCTTTGCCCTAGCAACAGCGATTGTCTGAGGCGAGCCCGTGCCTATCTAGGCGGGATGTTATTGAGGAGCGCATAATGACGACCGAAGTCGCAACCTTTGCCGGTGGATGTTTCTGGTGCACCGAAGCGGTGTTCAACGATGTGATCGGCGTGGAAAAGGTTGAAAGCGGTTATATCGGCGGTTCGGTGCCCGACCCGACCTATCGCCAGGTGTGCGGTGGCGATACCGGCCATGCCGAAGCGATCCGGATCACCTTTGATGCCGATCAGCTCACCTATGGCGACTTGCTCGACATGTTTTTTGCAACGCATGATCCAACGACGCTCAATCGCCAGGGCAATGATGTCGGCACGCAATATCGCTCCGCCATCTTCCCGCATTCTGACGACCAGCGCGACGAAGCGATTGCCGCGATCAAGCGCGCGTCGGCTGATTGGCCCGCACCGATCGTCACCACGATCGAGCCGCTCAGCACCTGGTATATCGCTGAAGATTATCACCAGGAATATTGGGGCGGCGACGGCCAGCGTAACCCCTATTGCCTGGCCGTGATCCCGCCCAAGCTCAACAAGCTGCGCAAGAGCTTTGCCGCACGATCCAAGACCGCGCAGGCGGTTGCCTGATCTTTAGCGCGTTGCTGCCCGCGTCAACCGGTCGTTGATCGCCACGCCCAGTCCTTCATTCGGCACGGGCGCAATCGCGATGCGCGATTTGGCCGACGCATCGGCGCGGTGCAGCGCGGCGAACAATTGCGTGGCGGCTTCGATCAGGTCGCCGGCGGGGGACAGGCTGTCATCGCCGCCGACCGCATCGAAGCCGATCAGCCATTCGTCCTTGGCAGCGGAGACCGCATTGAGCCTGAGCGGCTTGGCGGGCGCGTAATGGCTGGCCAGCTGGCCGGGGGCGATGATGGTGTCACCCGCGCTGGCGAGCGGCTGGCCAAGCAGCGCCTCAATCGCAGCGGCCTCGATCGGTCCGGGCCGCAGCAGGCGCGGCGGATCGCTGACGAAGCGGCTGGGCAAAATAATCGTCGATTCCAGCCCCGCCGGAGTCGCGCCGTCATTGATGATCAACGCAATCCGTCCGCCCAGGCTGGCCAGCACATGCGCGGCGCGGGTCGGGCTGATCGCGCCGCTGGCATTGGCGGATGGCGCGGCGAGCGGCTTGCCGGTCGCGGTGAGCAACGCCTGCATCGCGCGGTGGGCCGGTACGCGGATCGCGACGGTGGTGAGCCCGGCGGTGACAAGCCCGGCAATCGGGCTATCGGGGCGTAGCGGCAGCACCAAGGTTAGCGGGCCGGGCCAGAAGGCAGCAGCCAGTGCGCGGGCGTCATCGCTCAGAATCGCCAGACCCTCAGCCGCAGCAAGATCAGACACATGGACAATCAGCGGGTTGAAACTTGGCCGTCCCTTGGCGGCATAAATGCGCGCAACGGCGGCCGAGTCGGTCGCATCAGCGGCGAGCCCATAGACCGTCTCGGTTGGCACGGCGACGGGCTCGCCCGCCAAAATCAGCCTTGCCGCCTCGGCAATCGTAGCACTGCCGTAAGGTAAGGTACGGGTCTCAATGGGGGTATTTGGCGCGTCCACCCAGTGGCGCTATAGCGCCGGAGACTTGAGAACAAGAGAGGTTGCCCTGTGTTTACCCCCGCCGTTACCGAACAACGTTTCGTGCTCGATCATATCGTCAAGTTCGACGAGCTTGCCGCCAGCGACCGCTTCGCTTCCGCATCGAGCGATGTGGTCGATGCCGTGCTGGAGGGCGTCGGGGCGCTGGCCGAGGGGGAATGGGCGCCGTTGAGCCGGGTCGGGGACACCAATGGCCCAAAATGGACGCCCGATGGGGTGAAGATGCCCGCCGGGTTTGCTGATGCCTATCAGGCCTATGTTGAGGGCGGCTGGGGCACGATTGGCGTCGCCGAAGCCTTTGGTGGGCAGGGCATGCCGTTCGTTATTCAGACGGCGGTGCTGGATACATTGGGCGGTGCCAATCTGGGCTTTGCGCTCGCGCCGACGCTCACCGTTGGCGCGATTGAGGCGCTGTCGCATCATGGCAGCCCTGAACAGCAGGCGCTGTATCTTCCCCATCTCGCGACGGGTGCCTGGACGGGCACGATGAATCTGACCGAGCCGCAGGCGGGTTCCGATGTCGGCGCGGTCCGTGCCAAGGCGGAGCCGCTGGGCGGTGGCAAATGGTCGATTAGCGGCACCAAAATCTATATTTCGTTCGGGGATCACGATATGGCCGAAAACATCGTCCATCTCGTTCTGGCGCGCACCCCTGATGCGCCGCCGGGGACCAAGGGGCTGTCGCTGTTTCTGGTGCCCAAATATCGACTCGATGCCGATGGCAAGCCGGGTGACTTCAACGATGTCCGCGTTGTGTCGATCGAGCACAAGCTGGGCCTGCATGCCTCGCCGACCTGCGTGCTCAGCTTTGGCGACAATGGCGATTGCGTGGGCGAGCTGATTGGCGCGGAACTGGGCGGGATGCGCGGGATGTTCACGATGATGAACAATGCGCGGTTGAATGTGGGGTTGCAGGGTGTGCAGGTGTCTGAACGTGCGACCCAGACGGCGGTCGCCTATGCCCGTGATCGCGTGCAATCGGCGCGCGCCGTGGCGGGGCGTGATCCGGTGGCGATCATCGAGCATCCTGATGTTCGCCGCATGTTGATGCGGATGAAGGCACAAACTCAGGCGGCTCGCGCCCTGGTTTATCTGGCCGCGAGCCAGGTTGATCGCGCGACGCTGGGGGAGGCGGGCGCGCAGGCGCGGCTTGATCTGCTCACCCCGCTGGCCAAGGCGCATGGCACCGATATTGGCTGTGAAGTCAGCTCGCTCGCCATCCAGGTGCATGGCGGGATGGGCTATATCGAAGAGACGGGCGTGGCGCAGGGGTTTCGCGATGCCCGCATCACGCCGATTTATGAAGGCACGAACGGGATTCAGGCGGCCGATCTGGTCGGGCGCAAGCTCAGTATGGACAATGGCGGTGTGCTGAATGCGCTGATCGCTGACATGCGCGCCGAGGCCGAGGATGCCGGGCTGCGCGGGTTGATCGACGCGTGCGAGGAAGTCGCGCGGCGTTTGCTGGGCGTTGATGTCGATGATCGGCTGGCGGCGAGCTATCCGTTTTTGACGATGCTTTCCACGGCTGTGTGCGGCTGGCTGATGGAGCGGCAGGGGCGCATTGCGCGAACCGCTGAAGGCGATCCAGCGTTTCTGAAGATGAAACGCGCTGTCGCCGATTTCTATGTGGCGCAGATCGTGCCCGAGGCGATGGGCCTGAAGGCAGCGGCGATGGCGCCGGCCGCGATCCTGTATGCGCTTGAACCGGCCGCCTTTGCGGCCTGACCATTGGCGCTGAAATGAAGAAAAACCCCGGTGACTTTCGCCACCGGGGTCATCTGCACTCCTTTGGAAGCAAGGAGGGCCGGGCGGCTCCGACACCCTTGAAGGGGGGCGGTGCCGGAGCCGATCCTTTGCTTAGCGGAGCAGCTGGAGCACGCCCTGCTGCGACTGGTTCGCCTGGCTGATCAGCGCAGTCGATGCCTGGCTGAGGATCTGTGCACGGGCCAGTTCGGTCGTTTCGGTCGAGAAATCGACGTCTTCGATGCGGCTGCGTGCGTCCGTCAGGTTAGCAACGCTGTTGGTCAGGTTGTTGATCACCGAGTTCAGGCGGCTTTGGCCTGCACCCAGCGTTGCCCGCGTCGTATTGGTTGCGGTCAATGCGGCGTCGATCGCGGTCAGCGCGGTGTTTGCGCCAGCAACGGTCGAAACGTCAGCCGCAATCGCGCCGGTCAGCGTGAGGCCACCAACGTTCAGCGTCACCGTGTCACCATTTGCCGAGCCGGTCTGGATGGCGACGGTTGCAGCGGCCGTCCCAATCAGGGCGACGCCGTTGAAGTTGGTGTCTGCCTGAAGGTCGGTCAGCTGGGCGGTAAGCTGCGTCACTTCGGCCTGCAGGTTGGTGCGATCGCCTGCCGAGTAGGTGCCCGAAGCCGACTGAACGGCAACTTCACGCAGACGCTGCAGAATGTTGGTCACTTCGCCGAGCGCGCCGTCAGCGGTCTGCGACAGTGCGATACCGTCGTTTGCGTTGCGGATTGCCTGGTTGGTGCCGCGGATCTGCGACGTGAACGAGGATGCAATGGCGAGGCCGGCGGCGTCGTCCTTTGCCGAGTTGATGCGCTTGCCGGTCGACAGGCGTTCAATGCTGTTGGTCAGCGCCGTGCTGGCGCGGTTGTTTGCGTTGCTGGCTTTCAGCGCGGCGACATTGGTTCCGATAACAGTCATGGTCGTATCTCCATTTGCCTGACGCTCTTTGTCGCCCCCCATCGGAAGAGCCGAGCCGTCAGCAAGGTAAACGACCGCTCGGCGTGGACATTAAGGGATTTCGAGAACCAATTCTGCACCCGCGCCAAATTATAGGCGCGCCCTTGCCGCTCTGCTGCCGATTCCGGCGGTCTTACGCCCCACCAAGGCGGAAAATAATTGCCGGGCGGCGGCCATGGTTAACTGTTGATTTACCAGAATTGCCGCATGTCATGTGCATCCAAGGGGGAATTTAATGCGTTCCATCTATCCATCGGCAGCAGTGCTTCGGCAGAAATATGCGCTGATCTCCTCGCTCCGCAGCCAGGGCTTTGCGATCGGCACTGACGATAGCAAGCCGCAGCCGGGCGATTTGTTCGTGATCGCAGAAGGTGAAGCGCCGCCCGCGCCCGCGCGGACGGTGATCATCGGCGATGCCGGCCGTTATGTGGTGCCGTCGCGCGACGGCCATCCGGCCCGCATCGCCTATCCGCCTGAAGATGCCGCCGTTGGCGACGGATTTGCCCGCGCGCTTGTCGCTGGCACTGACATGCCAACGGCCGCCGATCCTGAAAGCCTGGCACTCTATGCGCTGGCAGAACGCGTTGCGGCGGCGGACATTACGGTCCTGATCAATGGCCCGACCGGCACGGGCAAGGAAGTGCTCGCCCGCGCGATCCACAATGGATCGCAGCGCAAAGATGGCCCGTTTGTCGCCATCAACTGCGCGGCATTGCCCGAAACGATGTTGGAGGCATTGTTGTTCGGCCATCAGAAGGGCTCGTTTACCGGCGCGTCATCGGGTGGCGAGGGATTTTTCCGCGCGGCCAATGGCGGCACCTTGCTGCTTGACGAAATTGCCGAAATGCCGATCCAGCTACAGGCGAAGTTGCTCCGTGCCTTGCAGGAGCGCGAGGTGGTGCCGCTCGGCGCGTCAGTGCCAGAGCCGATTGACGTGCGCGTCATTGCTTGCGCCAACCGCGATTTGCAGATCGAGGTCGCCGAAGGGCGGTTCCGCGCCGATCTTTATTACCGGCTGAGCGTTTTTCCGCTTTCCACCAAGCCATTGGCCGAGCGCCGCCTTGATATTGCGGCGCTTACCGCGACGATGGTGCTGCGCCATGCGGTTGGCCGCGCAACGATTCCCTGGCCCGACGCCTCGGCAATCGATGTGCTCGTCCAGCATGACTGGCCGGGCAATGTCCGCGAGCTTGAAAATGTGATCCAGCGCGCCCTGCTCTTTGCGGCCGGCGATACGATCAGCGCTGCCCATATCCTGTTCGATCGCCCGGCTCAGGCGGCAATGCCCGCACCCGTGCGGGATGCGACGCCAGCGACCTTGGGCAACATCGTCCAGATGTCGGAATTTCAGGCCATTCGCGAAACGTTGATGGCGTGCGGCGGCAGCCGGATCGAAACCGCGCGGCGGCTGGGCATTTCGGAACGCACCTTGCGCTACCGGTTGGCCAAGGCCCGCGAACAAGGTGAGGACATCGCCCCAGCCTATGGCAACGGGTATAGCAAGGTGGCATCGGCATGAGCAGTATCGGTGGTGTCGGCGGCCCAATGGGGGTCGATCGGGTGCTCGCGTTGCGGGCGCAGATCCTTGAGAAAAATCAGGCGCTGCAACGCGCCACCGCCGGTGCGGCGACTCCGGTCGGCCAGCCAGCCAGTGAAACGACCAGCTTTGGGGCGACGCTCCAGGGGGTCCTGGATGGCGTCAACGGCGCGCAGAGCAAAGCGAGCACGCTCAGCAGTGCTTATGAGCGCGGTGAGAATGTCGACATCGCCAAGGTGATGTTGGCGCGCCAGGAAGCCTCGATCGGCTTTGAAGCGACGCTGCAGGTCAGGAACAAGCTTCTGTCCGCTTACAAGGACATCATGAGCATGCCGGTTTAATCGATGAGCAACCAACTCACCCCCGCCACGCCCGTTATGCCGGAGCGTTTTGCCAACCCGATCCGCCAGATCGGATCGATTTTGCAGCAGCCAGCCGTGCGGCGCAGCTTGCCGATGATCATGCTGGTTAGCCTGGTCGCGGCCGCAGCGCTTGCCTGGATGACGCTGGCGACACCGCAGCAGAAAACCTTGTTTTCTGGGCTGCCTGACAGCGACAAGGCGGCGGTGACAGCGGCGCTGCAACAGGCCAATATCACGGCCCGCATTGATGAAGGCAGTGGCGCGCTCACCGTTAACGAGGATGATTATTCGCGGGCCCGTATCTTGCTCGCCGGCCAGGGCCTGCCCAAGGCGGCGCCGGGCGGCTACCAGATTTTGGACAGTCTGCCGATGGGCGTGTCGCGCGCGGTTGAAGGCGAGCGGTTGCGCCAGGCGCGCGAGACCGAACTTGCTCGATCGATCCAGGAAATTGATTCGGTGGCGGAAGCGCGCGTGCATCTGGCCATGCCGGAGACAAGCGTGTTCGTGCGCGATAATGCCGCACCCTCCGCCTCGGTGATCCTGAAGCTCCAGCCCGGTCGCAGCCTTTCAGAAGCGCAGGTCAGCTCGATCATCAATCTGGTTGCCTCGTCCGTGCCCGGCATGAAGACCGATGCGGTTACCGTCGTCGATCAGATGGGCGCGCTGCTCACGCACGTGAAGGGTCAGGATTCAACCACGCTGGCCGGTGATGCGCGGATCGATTTTCAACGCCGGATTGAGGACAAATATCGCGCCCAATTGCTGCAATTGCTGACGCCGCTTTTTGGTCCGGGCAATTTCTCGGCCGAAATCCAGGCTGAAGTTGATCTCGACGAAACCCAGGCGACGCGCGAAAGCTATGACAAGCAGGGTGCGCTCCGCGCTGAACAGGGCAATTGGACTGGCGTCGGCGCTGCTGGCGCAGACCAGGCGCCAGGCGGCATTCCCGGTGCGCTGTCCAATTCCGCGACCCCGGCATCGACCGTCACCAACGCCAGCAAAACGCCTGCCGCAGCGGCAACCCCGGCGGCTGGTGCGACGCCAACGCCCCCACCCGCAACCGATAGCCCGGCGAAACAGGCGGAAAACTACGCCCGCGCTTATGATCTGGGCAAGGAAATCTCGGTCACCCGCGCCATGCCCGGCACGGTCAAGCGGCTGTCGGTCGCTGTGTTGCTGCGCGATCCCGAAGGGAGCAAGCCGCGCAGCCCGGTGGAGATTCAGCAGATAACGTCACTAGTTCGGGCGGCGGTGGGCTATGATGCCGCGCGCAATGATCAGGTCACCGTGATCGCTCGCAAATTTGCGCCATCAGTGACGCTTGATGAAAAGCCCGCCTGGTATGATGCCGCCTGGCTGCCCATCGTTGCCCGCAATGTAACGGCAATCCTGATCGCGGTGATGGTGCTGTTCCTGGGGATCCGCCCGCTTGCCAAGGCCGTATTGAAAAAGCGCGATGAGGCGCCAGCGCCGTCGCGCAACGCGGTTGGGGTGGCGCTATCGGGCGGGCACATGGCCGGCACGGCGGCACCGCAGATGCAGGATGGCGTTCCCATTCCGGTGAGCATCGAGATGATCGATAATGCGCGGAATTTTGACGATCGCATCGGCATTGTCCGCGGCTTTACCCGGGACAATCCCTCCCGCGCGGCGCTTGCCGTGCGCGACATGATCAAGGCGGATGCAAGCTGATGGAACAGCCGATCAAGAGCTACACCGGCGTCGAACGGGCAGCCGTGCTGATGATGCTGGTCGGCGACGACGAAGCCGCAGCGATCCTGCAAAAGCTGGATCCAGAAGAGGTGCGCCAGCTTGGCAAGGCGATGTTTGCGGTCGCCGATGTCAGCGAGATTGAGGTTGAAACCGTGCTCGACGATTTCGTCGGCAAGGCGCGTGCCCGCACCGGGGTTGGCTTTGATCCACGCCCGCGCATCGAATCGATGATGAACCGCGCGCTTGGCCAGGAAAAGGCAGACAGCGTGCTGGCCCGGATCACCCCGCCCGCCGATGCGTGCCAGATTGACCTGCTCGACTGGCTCGATGCGAGCGAGATCGCCGGGTTGATCGAAAAGGAACATCCGCAAATTGCAGCGGTGCTGATCGCCAATCTCGATCCCGCGGTCGGCGCGCAAGTGCTCGAATTGCTGCCCGATGGGGTGCAGCCCGATGTGCTTCACCGCATTGCCAGGCTGGGCCCGATCACGCCCGAGGCGGTCGAGACGCTGAAAACTATGCTGACGGGCCGGATCACCGCGAGCCAGCAATCAAATGGTGTGTTGCTTGGCGGCACCCGCGAGGCGGCGAAGATCATGTCGAGCGCGCGCAAGACGACCGAAGCGCGCGTGATGCCGAAGTTGTTCAAGATCGATCGCGAAACCGCCAAGGCGATCGAAGAGGCAATGTTCGTCTTCGACAATCTGCTCGAACTGGACGACAAGAATCTCGGCACTCTTATCCGCAATATCGATGGCGATATTCTGGTGCGCGCGCTCAAGGGGGTCGACGAATCGATGCGCGGCCGTTTCCTGGCCTGCATGTCGAGCCGTGCCGCAGACGGTATTCGCGACGAGCTGGAATCGCGCGGGCCGATGCGTCTGTCCGAAGTGCTCGAGGCGCAGAAATCGATGATTCAGATCGCGCGGACCCTGGCCAAGGAAGGCACGATCATGATGGGCGGAGGCGACGACGATTATGTCTAATTTTGCCGCCGGATTTTCGGCGCGTCACGATGCCGCTGCCCAGGCGTTGCACCGTGCCATTGATGATGAACCGCAGGGATTTGCCCCTGCGGATCTGAAGGCGCGGGCGGTTGGCCGGGGGCGCCCCAAATCCTTTGCACCGCAAGAATCGAGCCCCAAGAGCTTCAGTCCCGCCGATCCCGCGAATGACCCAACCCAGGGCTGGGACCCGCTTAATCCGCAGACCGAGCCGACCGGCTTTGTCGATCCGATTGAGACGGCCCGCGCGAACGGCTTTGCCGAGGGCGTGGCGCATGGTCGCGATCTGGAACGTCAAACCTATGAACGTGATGTGGCCTTGCTGCAGGCGCTGGCGCATGCGCTGAAGACCAGCGATCGGTTCGATCGCGACCAGCTTGCCCGTCAGTTGCGTGAATCGGTCTTGGTGCTGCTGACCAAATTGGTGGGCGAAGTGGGCATTTCCGCCGATCTGCTTGCCAGCCGCGTGGCCGCTGCCGCCGACATGCTCGCCGATAGTGCTGAATCAGCAACGCTGCGGGTTCATCCTGACGATAGCGCGTTGCTTGCCGACAAACTGCCCGCGACGATCACGCTGGTGGGCGATGCGGCCATTGATCGCGGCAGCTTCCTGCTCGAATCGGCATCGACCATTGTTGAGGATGGGCCGGAATTATGGCTCGAACAGCTTGCCCAAGCGATTGATCGCGTCGCTGTGCCTTCATGCTGAACCGTTTTACCGCCGATTATCTCGATGGTATCGCTGCCGCTGACTTCGCGCCGCGACCGCGCGTTTCGGGGCGGCTTGCTTCGTTTGACGGGTTGCTGATGGAGGCGACGGGCTTGTCGCTACCGGTCGGCACAATTTGTTCGATTGGCACGGGCAAGGGCCGGGTTGAAGGCGAAGTGATCGGTTTTCGCGGTGGCCGCACCTTGCTGATGAATCTCGGCGGGCCAGCACCATTGTTGCCGCAAGCCCCGGTTCGCCCGCTTGGTGCGCCGGGCGAAGCGGAGGTGGGGGCCGCTTTGCTTGGCCGCGTGGTCGATGGGGCGGGCAAGCCAATCGATGGGCTAGGCCCGATCCGAGGCGCGGGCCATTGGCCGATTGCCGGCAAACTGCAAAACCCGCTCGATCGCGGGCGCGTGCTGACGCCGATGGATGTCGGCGTCCGCGCGATCAATGGCTTGCTCACGATTGGGCAGGGCCAGCGGATCGGCATCATGGCGGGGTCGGGCGTCGGGAAATCAGTGCTGCTCGGCATGATCGTGCGCGCCGCTGCCGCTGATGTGATCGTGATCGGCCTGATCGGTGAACGCAGCCGTGAGGTCGCTGATTTTCTGGAGACCAAGGTGGCGGGCGAGGCGCGGCAACGCGCGGTGATTGTCGCGGTGCCGGCCAATCATTCGCCGGTGCTGCGCATTCGCGGTGCGCTGCGGGCGACGGCGATTGCCGAAGCGTTTCGCGCCGAGGGCAAGAATGTGCTGCTGATCATGGATTCGCTGACGCGTGTCGCGCATGCCGGGCGCGAGATTGGCCTGGCGCTTGGCGAACCCGCCAGCGCCCGCGGCTATCCGCCTTCTGCCATCGCGATGCTGCCCAATTTGATCGAGCGGGCCGGTACCTGCGTTTCGTCGGGCGGGTCGATCACGGCAATCTACACCGTGCTTGCCGACGGCGATGACGGCAATGATCCGGTCGTCGACAGTGCGCGGTCGATCCTGGACGGGCATATCGTGCTGTCGCGTCAGCTCGCCGAACGCGGCATCTATCCCGCGATCGATATTGGCCCCTCGGTCAGCCGGGTGATGACCGATATCACCACCAAACCGCACCAGCGCGCCGCCCGCGTGCTGCGCGGGCATCTGGCCACCTATGAGGAAAACCGCGACCTTGTGCTGATGGGCGCCTATCGCGCCGGCGCCGATCCTGCGATTGATCAGGCCATCGCCAGCCATGGCGCGATCACGGAATATATCCGCCAGGGTTCAGATGACGTCGTCTCGCTGGATGATGCCGTGGCCGAGCTGACCGGCGTCTTTGGTGATGGCTAAGCGCGGGGTTTCGCTCGATCGGATCCTGCGGGTGCGGACGCTGCAATTGGGGCTGGTCCGCGCGGCGGAGGAGCAGGCGCGGGAAAAGGTCGCCAGCGAGGATGCGTTGCGCCACCGCATCGCTCAGCTCGCCCAGAACGTGGCGCCTGAACAAAGCGCAGCCGAAGCCTTTTCGTTCATCGCCGCTGCCCATTTTCGGGACCGCCTTCATCAGTCCGCTGTTGCCGCCGAATCGCGACTCCAGGCCGCAACGCGCAGCCTGGAACGCGCCAATGAGGCGACTCGGGAAGCCCGACGCGATCAATCAGCGATCGAAAAGCTGATCGCGCGTGATGATCAGGCCGCCGTGATCAAGGCGATGCGCGCGCTCGAAGAAGCGCCAGCGATCCGCAAAAATCGGCACGATCCTTGCTAATCACCTGATGGGCGATTGCGCCCATTGGGTTTTTGCATGTTCGAACTGTCACCATCGCCTGCCATTGCCAGCCCGTTCTTGCCGATAGCGGCCCCGTCTTCGGGCGCATCGGGCGATTTCGCGCAGGCGCTGGCGGCATTGGTCACTCAGCACGATACCGATCCGCCTGTCATCCCGGTATCTGGATCGACGCCGGTTGCGCCCCCGCTGCCGACGGTGTTGCAGACGGGGTTGCCGATTGGGCGGCAAACACTTGCCGACATCGGCAAGACGCTGCCTGCGTCGCCGCTGGTTGCCGGTCCGCCATCGCCGGGCGTCCTTACGCCGCTGGTCGCGACTGCCGACCTGGCATTGACCGTTGCCGGTGATGATGCAGTGCCGCTGGCGGATGGCGATCTCCCGGCGCCACCAGCGCGCTCCGCCTCCCAGCCCAAAGCGGCCCGCTTCACCGCCCGTTCGGAGACGCTGCCGATCGATCAGCAGATCGTAAAACCGGCATCTGCATTGGGCGAAACTTCCCGCGCCAAGCGCAGCGCTGGCGATTCGGCGACCGATGCTCAAGACAATCGGGGCGAGCCCGCGTCCTCGCCGGTGGTTTCATCGATCACGCCTGATCGCGAAGCGACGATCGCGACTGTGGCGCTTCGTGGCTCGCCAGGCCGGTCGCTAGTTCTCGGCGGCATTCCGAGTGCTAAGCGCGATGAAGCCGATCAGGCTAATGATGCGCCGGTCAGTGAGCGCGCGGCCGCGTCGTTATTGGTGTTTTCCCTGCCGTCGCCAAACCCGCTCCCCGTGACTGCTGCTTCGGCGATCACGCCCGAACGCGAATCGACGATCCTGCCTGCAGCGTCCAGCGCCACGCCTGCCCGGTCGTCAGTCGCCGGCGGCATTCCAGTCGCTCGGCGCAATGCAGCCGATCCGGTGACCGATGCACAAGCCGACCAGAGCATAGCCACCCCATTGCCATTCTTCGCCGCGCCCTCGCCAACGCCACTGCCGGTGCCCGTTGCTTCGGCGCCCACGCCTGATTCCGAATCGACGATCCTGGCCACTGCGCCTGGTGCTTCGCTCGCCCGGCCGCCTGTGACGGTTGCGCGGCTGAACATTTCGGCTGAACCGTTGCCATTCGTGTCGCAAGGGGCAGGGAGCAGCCAAGCGCCATCGTTTGAGCTCCTCACCGCCCCGGCGCTGCCTTCCAGCGTGACCTCCAATGGTCAGCGCGCGTCGGCCTTGATCCCGGTCAGCCAGCCAATTTCACTCCAGCCCGATATTAAGCCGGAGCCAACAGCGCGGCTGATCCCACATTCGCCGCTGCCGACCCCCTTGATTGGATCGATAGTGCCAGCGGCGCGCGCTTTTGCGGCGGGAATCGCGGCAAGCGCAGTCCGCCCGTTGCGCGTAAAAAGCGATGATGGTGCTCCGGCCTCGTTGGGTGCACCGGCCCCTACTGCCGTGTTTCCGTCAGCGCCGGCAGAACAGACCGATACGCAAAGCGCGCCGATCGATATGCGCCGCGAGGATTGGGCGCGGGCGCTGATCGATCGTATTGATGCCAGCCAGGATGTCGCCAATGCCCGCGATACGCGGATCCGGCTGGTGCCCGATGCGCTCGGCAAGATTGATGTCGCGCTGCACCGGCAGGGCGATACGCTGCATGTCCATTTCACCGCCGATGTCCCGGCAACCCGCGCTTTGCTGGTTGAAGCGCAGCCTAGCCTGGCCGCGCTTGCCGATGCGCGCGGGCTGCGGCTGGGCGATGCCAGCGTCGATGGCAGCGCGCTGGCAACCAGCCAGGGCCAGAATCAGGGCCAGTCATTGGGCCAGGGCGCGGATCAGCGCCGCGCTCAGCCCGCGCCCGCAGCGCCGCCAAGCGCCACCCGAAACAATAGCGCCGATGCGTTGGCGGCTTCCGATCACCGTATTGCTTAGACCGAAGGGGAAACATCATGGCCAAATCTGAAGACAAGGACGTCGACGCTGCACCCAAGAAAAAGGGTGGCGCAAAAAAGTGGATCATCATCCTGGTGCTGCTGCTGGTTGTCATCGGTGGTGGGGTAGGCGGCGGCCTTTATGCGATGCAAGCCGGGTTGATCGGCGGTGGCGGCGAATCGCATGCGGCAGAACACGTCAACATGCCGCGCCTCGTCCCCAAAAGTGAACAAGTCCGTGGCGGCAATAAGGAAGATGGTCATGGCGGCGGCGGCGACAGCGGCGGCCATGAACCGATGGGCAAGGGCGGCGATAAATATGCCTCAACCTATTATGCGATGGAAAAGGAGTTCACCTCGAACCTGCGCGAAAGCGTCCATTTCATGCAAGTCGGCATCGCGGTTTCGACGCCTTATGACGAGCGGATCATCGAAAATCTGAAGACGCACGAGATCGCTGTCCGCTCGGCCATCCTGCTCGCGTTGGGCGATGCGACCGAGGAACAGGTGTTCGCCGTTGAAGGCAAACGTCAGCTCCAAATCCATCTCGTCCACGCCATTAACAAAGTTTTGAAGCAAAAAGAGGGATTCGGCGGCGTTGGTAACGTCTACTTTACCAATTTCGTTGTTCAGTGAGGCATGGTTAACGAGCCTTCAGAAACGGTGGCAGGCGAGCGGCGCGAGCAGGGGCGGTCGCGCCCCGCTGCGTCGCATGCTGCCGTGCTGGGGGTGGCCAACCTCAATCCCTTTGGCGATCTGCACACGCTGCAGCATTTGTCTGCGCTGTTTGCCCGGTCGCTGCGGGGGGTGTTTGAACCCTTGTTGCGCCGCGAAGCGCGCATCTGGGCAGAGCCGCTGGTCGTCCAGCGCTTTGCCGATTACCGCGCCGAGCGTCCTGATGGCCTGACCGCCTGGTTGCCAATGGCGATGAGCCCATCGCCGGGCACCGCATTGATCCTGTTCGATGGCAAGTTCGTGCTTGAATTGCTCGATCAGTTTTTCGGCGGTTCGGGCGAAGCGCCGCATGCGTTGCCAGCGGAATTTTCGCCCGCTGCCGAAGCGATGGTCGGTCGCCTCGGCACAATCCTGGCCGGGCCGCTCAAAAATGCCTGGGAACCCCTGGCGCGGATTGAATTTCGCCCGGGCCATATGGAAACCAGCCCGGCGCTGCTTGCCGATTTCGATTCTGACGATGCCGTGGTTATCACGCGTTTCGGCATCGCTGCGGGCACCGCCAAACCGACCTTTATCGACATTGTCTATCCGGTCACCGCGCTGAAGCCCCATGCACCGTCGTTGACCGGCAAGGTGCATGCCCGGGCCGCCGCGCCCGATCCGGCCTGGCGCAACGGCCTGACGCGTGCGGTCATGGGGGTAAAATTCCCCGTCCGCTCCGTGTTGGCCGAACCGATGATTTCGCTCGTCAAGTTGATGGAGCTGAAAGCCGGCGACGTCATTCCAATCAGCTTTGGCAACGATGTGCCGGTGATGGTCGGCGGCGACCGGCTCGGCACGGGCACGGTTGGCACGTCTAACGGCAAGGCGGCGATCCGCCTGACGATGATCGAACGCATAGATGAAGAGGATTATCGATGAACGACATGACTGGGGGATTCCCCGTCGATGGGGCAGTGGCGGCCAATTTCAGGCTGCTTCAGGACGTCGATGTCAAGCTGACCGTCGAGATTGGATCAACCTCGCTCACCTTGCGCGAATTGCTGGCGCTGGGGGAGGCGAGCGTGATCGAACTGGATCGCGCAGCGAATGAATTGCTCGACGTGTTCGTCAACGGCACGCTGATCGGGCGTGGCGAAGTCGTTACCGTCGGGGATCGCTTCGGCGTGCGGATGACCGAACTGGTTTCCCCCGAAAAGCGGGCCAGCCGGTAATGATGTGGGAATATATCCTCAAGATCGCGGTGCTGCTGCCCCTGGTCTGCGGCCTGATGATTGGCTGCCTCTATCTGTGGCGCAGGCTTGAACAACGGCTGCCCGGCCAACAGGCCGATCGGATGCTGAGCGTCAAGGAAACGATGATGATCTCGCCCGGGCTGAAGCTCGCCGTGCTGGAATTTGAGGGTCGCAAATTGCTCGTCTCGGTTGGCCGGGGTGGCGTCAACCTGATCGATCGGGGCGGACAAGATCGGATTGGGCAATGAGCGCGCCGGTTGTGCGCCGCCTTGGCGCAGGTCGCCAGAGCTTGTTCAAGACCGCGCCTGCGCCAGCCGCACGCGGCTGGGCAGGCCGGATTGCGCTCATCCTGCTGGCGCTGGTGTTTTGCCTGATCATTGCTGTGCCCGCCTTTGCGCAAGCGGCGCCGGCTGCCCCGGTCGCACCATCGGTGCCCGGTGCAGGCGACGCGATCGATCGCGCGCTGGGCGACCTTGGCGGGGGCAATGCGCCATTGTCGCTGTCGCTCCAGGTCCTCATCATCATGGGCCTGTTGTCGGTTTTGCCCGGCATTTTGCTGATGATGACCAGCTTCACACGGATCATCATCGTCCTGTCGATCCTGCGCCAGTCGCTTGGCCTGCAACAGACACCGCCCAATCAGGTGCTGGTTGGCCTGTCGCTGTTCCTGAGCTTTTTCATCATGGCGCCAGTGCTGAACGACATGAATGCCAATGCGATCCAGCCCTATGCTGCGGGCAAGATCGGCGCGACGGAGATGATCTCCACCGCTGGCAAGCCGCTCCACGCCTTCATGCTGAAGCAAACGCGGATGAAGGACATCACGATGTTCGCGCAGATCGCCAAGAGCGGTCCTTATGCCAAGCCGGCCGATGTGCCCTATTCGGTGCTGCTGCCGTCCTATGTCACCAGTGAGCTGAAAACCGCCTTCCAGATCGGGTTTCTGATCTTCCTGCCCTTCATTGTGATCGATCTGATCGTCGCCTCGGTGCTGATGTCACTGGGGATGATGATGGTCTCACCGACGATTATTTCTTTACCCTTCAAGCTGTTGTTGTTCGTGCTGGTCGATGGCTGGGCGCTGACAATGGGGTCGCTTGCCAATAGTTTTGTGAGGTAGCGCGGCTGTGGACACGCAATATTTCCTGACCGTTGCCAACCAGGCGCTGTGGGTACTGGCGCTCGCTTCCGCCCCGATCCTGATCCCGGCGTTGTTGTCGGGCCTGATCCTTGGCATGGTCCAAGCGGCCACCTCGATCAACGAACAGACGTTGACCTTTGTGCCAAAGCTAGTCGTGGTCGCGGTGTCGCTGGTGATCTTCGGCAGCCTGATCCTGGGCTTGCTCAGCGATTTCACGATTTCGATCTTCGAGCGCATTCCCGATCTGGTGAAATAATCATGGGCACGCGCAAGCACGCCGTCACGACAAAGCCGCGACGTCGGTCGGGGCTATGGCCCCGCCGACCGGGCTTGCCCATGTGGCGCGCGACACGCGCGCGCTCATCGGTCGCGCCATGCTAGGCTTTGGCCTCTCGATTGAGCCTCAGCTCTGGACGCTGCTGTTCGTGATGATCCGCGTCAGCGCCACCTTTATCGCAGCGCCGGTGTTCGGGGCGGTTGGCGTGCCGTTGCAGGTGCGGATCGCCCTGGCCGGGGCGATCGGGGTACTGGTGCTCGCCGCACATCCGATTGCCGCACCGGCGCAAGTCTTTGCCGCTGCCACATTTCTAGCGGTGGCAGCAGAGGCGCTGGTCGGGTTGGCAATCGGCTTTGTCCTTCAAATCGCCTTTGCCGCGCCGCTGGTGGCGGGCGAATTGATCGGCACGTCGATGGGGATCGGCTTTGCGTCGGCGATCGATCCGCAAAATGGCCGGTCGAGCACTGCGCTTGGCCAGTTCATGATGACGTTGCTCACCTTGCTGTTCCTGTCGGTCAACGGCCATCTGATGCTGGTGGAGATGGTGGTGCGCAGTTATGCCGTGTTGCCGCCCGGTGCGCCGTGGATTGCGGTCGAACGGCTGCGCGATATCGCGATTTTCGGTGGCTATGCCTTTTCGGCTGGCTTTCTGCTGGCGCTGCCGGTCGGCTTTTTGTTGCTGTGCCTCAACCTCGTGGTCGGCATGCTCTCGCGCTCGGCCCCGGCGCTCAACTTGTTTGCCGTTGGCCTGCCGATGAGCCTTGCGGTCGGCGTTGTTGCGCTCGCCATCGCCTTTCCGGCGATGGGCGATTACATGATCGTCATCATCCAGGAAGGCCTTGCCGCCGCTGAGCATCTGGTGCTTGGCTGATGGCAGACGAATTTGGCGAAAAGACAGAAGGCCCAACACCCAAGCGCAAGCAAAAGGCGTTTGATGACGGCCAAGTCCTGCGATCGCGCGAATTTGCGACCGCACTGGTGGTGTTGGCCGGTTGTGGCTGGTTGGCACTGTTCGGTCCGGCGCTGATGGCGGCGTGCAAGGGGCTGATGATCGCCAGCTTCTCGTTCGGGTCGGGCGACATTGATGATTTTCAACCGATGCGGTCGCTGGCGATTGCCGGCTGGCAGATTGCGCCGCCGATGATCGCGATGTTTGCGATTGCCGTTCTCGCCGCGATCTTCAGCCAGGTCGGGCTCGGCGCGCTGACCTTTAACGGCAAGCTGATGGCGCCCAAGGCCAGCCGGATCAATCCTGCCTCTGGCCTGAAGCGGATTTTTGGGCCGCAGGGCTGGGTGGAGCTTGGCAAGTCGTTGCTTAAGGTGATCCTGCTCGGATCGATCGGCTATTATATGCTGATTCATGTCGCCACCCAGTCGATCGGGCTGGCGACCTCAGACTTGCAGAACAGCGTTGCGTCGCTGGGATCGATGCTGATCGGCACCTTGTTTGCGATGGCTGCCGGGTTAGTTGTGATCGCGGGCATCGATGTGCCGATCCAGATTATCCAGCTGTTGCGCAAATTGCGGATGAGCAAGCAGGAGATCAAGGACGAGCACAAGGAAAGCGAAGGCAATCCTGAAAACAAACAGGCACAGCGCCAGCGCCGCCATGATCTCGCCAAGCGCAATATGCGCAAAGCGGTCAGCGAAGCGCATGTCATCCTCACCAACCCGACCCATTTCGCGGTGGCGCTGCGTTATGACCGCGGGCGGGATCAGGTGCCGGTGGTGGTTGCCAAGGGGCGTGGCGTCACCGCGCAGGCGATCCGCGAACTGGCGCAGGAATCGCGGATCACGACGCTTGAATATCCAATGCTTGCCCGCGCCATTTATTACACCAGCCGCGAAGGGCAGGAGGTTCGCGACGATCTCTATTTGGCCATCGCAACGGTGCTCGCCTTTGTCTTTGGCCTCAACGCGAAAGCCGGTGGCACCCCGCCGCCAATCACCGTGCCGGAAACCGCGCGGTTCGACGAAAACGGCGTGAAAATCACGGGCAGCCCCTAAAGATTTGCACGAACCGGTCGCTTTATGGGGTGGGGCAATAGGAACGCATCATGGTCGATTCGGTCGTCAATACGCTGGGCGCAGGCTCCGGAATCGACATCACCTCGCTGGTCAATCAGCTGGTTGATGCGCAATTCTCAGCCAAAACCAGAGCGATCAATACCCAGAACCAGAAAGTTTCGGCCCAGATTTCTGGTGTGTCGCAGCTCAAAAGCAGCATCACCGATTTCGCTGCCGGCCTGAAATCGCTCGCGACAGGCGGCTTGCTGACCACAGCGCCGACCACCTCAAACCCCGCAATCGTCAAGGCGACCGCGTTGCCCGCCGCCAAGCTGACGGGCCTTGCCACCACGATTGAAGTGCAACAGCTCGCCCAGGCGCAATCCGTCGCTAGCGCCGCCGCTGCCAGCCGCAGCGCCGCCAATGGCACGGGCACCTTGACGTTGACCTTTGGCAGCGGATCAGTTGGCGGCGGCAGCTTCGTCGCCGGCAGTGCGACGCCGATCGATATCGCCATCACCGCTGGCAATGACAGCCTTGATCAGATTGCCGCGACAATCAACGCCGCCAATGCCGGGGTTACCGCCAGCGTCATTACCGATTCATCGGGGGCACGGCTTGCGCTCAAGAGCAAAACCGGCGCTGATCAGGCCTTTACGCTGACGGCAACCGAGGATGTCGGTAATCCTGGCCTTGCCGCGCTTGAAATTGTTCAGGGCAAGGCGGGCGCCATATTCGGGACGGTGGCGCAGGATGCGATCGTGGCGGTCGATGGGATTCCCGTTACCCGCAACAGCAATTCAATCAGCGATCTGGTCGATGGCGTGAAGCTTGATCTGGTCGCCGCTGCCCCCGGCACCCGGGTGGCGCTGGGCAGCACGGCACCGACCGATCAACTGCGGACATCGGTCAATGATCTGGTGGCCGCGTTCAACAGCTTGCAGAATGTCGTTAAGTCGCAGACCAATGCCACCACCGGCCCCCTCGCCAATGATCCGACCGCGCGCGCTTTGCAGCAGTCGCTGCGTCGCTTCACGCTCACCGAGCTTGCCACGCCGACCGCGGTGGGTGCCCCCAGTTCGCTCGCTGAAATCGGCGTGTCGACCAATCGGGACGGCACGCTCAGCGTCAATGCCGATCAGCTCACCGCCGCACTCACCAATTTTCCCGACGCAGTCGAGGCCTTGTTTTTCAACGGTTCGGGCGCGACCGGTGGCGGGATCGCCGCAGCGTTTCAGGCCATCGCCGATGCAGCGACCAACACCAGCTTTGGGTTGGGCGCGAACGAAAGCCGCTACAGCAAACAGCAAACCACGTTGAGCGACGCGCTGGACAAGGCCAATAGCGATAAGGAAGTGGTGCGCGCCCGGCTGACCAAGCAGTTTTCAGGATCTGATGCGCGGGTGACGGCCTATAAATCGACGCAATCCTTGCTCACCAGCTTCTTCGCACCGAAAACGAGCAATTAATGGCGCATTATGCCACCACGCTCGGGCGCAACCCCGATGCGACTTATCGCCAGATCGATATTGTCGGCCGCACCGGCGAAGCCAACCCGCATCAATTGGTGGCATTGCTCTATGAGGAGCTTGGTCGCGCGCTGAGGGGCGTGGTCGCCGCCATCACCAGCGGCAACCGGGCGGTGAAAAGCGAAAAGGCGACCCGCGCGGTGTCGATCCTGTTCGCCCTGGAAGCCGGGCTGGATTTTGAACGCGGGGGCAGCTTGTCGAAGACGCTGGCCGGGCTGTATCGGGGTGCCCGCGCCAAGCTGATCGACGCCAGCCTGGGCGATGATCCGGCACCCTTTACCGATGTTGCAACCAGCATGGCGCAGATCGCCGACGCGTGGGCGAGTGTCGGCAAACGCTGAATCTTACGCCGCCGTGTAATGATGTCGCGCGCGTTAACCATTTGCTGACTAGCCCGGCCCTAGGGTGAAGCCCGGAATTGGGGGCTGACATCATGGAATTATTCACGCGCGACGATCTTCCGGCTGGTGCCGCCCGGCGCGGGTCGACCCGCACGATCCTTGCCGTGGACGACAGCCGCACCAATTTGAACGTGCTCGGTCGGCGGCTGGCGCATCTCGGCTATCTCGTGGTGCTGAGTGACAATGGCCATGAAGCGCTGGATCTGATCGCAGCGCGCGGTTTTGATATGGTGCTACTCGATATGGTGATGCCGGGCATGTCGGGCCTGCATGTGCTGAACGAAATTCGCGGCAATCGAGAGACCGCAGATCTCCCGGTGATCATGGTCACTGGCCGGAGTGACGCCGGCGCGGCGATTGAGGCGTTGGCCGCTGGTGCTGATGATCATGTCGCCAAGCCGTTTGATTTTCAGGTGCTCGCCGCGCGGATTGATCGCGTGATAGATCGCGCCCGCCGCTTTGCTGAGCTGAAACGATCCAATGCGACGCTTGATGCCCGCATCGCGTCGCGCGCGATGGAACTGGGCGAGACCCGAGTCGAACTTGCTGAAACCCGCGCCGATCGGCTGCGGTTGATCGCGTCGTTGCAGATGCTCAACGATCGCTTCGAACGGCTTAGCGGAACCAGCGACGCCGGATGAAATAGAGCGAGATCGCAAAGCCGATCACCACGCAGACCCAGACCACGCCATCAAATGCCCAGGGCTGTTCGGCGTAAGGGATACCCTTCACATTCATGCCGAGCAGGCCAGTCAGGAAGGTCAGCGGCAGGAAAATCATCGCGACTACGGAAATGATCAGCGATCGTTGGTCAATCTGTTCGGCGCGCAGATCGGTAAGCGCTTCGTGCATCAGCGCTGATCGCTCCCGGATCGATTCAAGCTCTTCAGCCATGCGGGCAGCGCGGTCAGCGGCGGCGTTCAGATGGACGCGGTCATCCTCCTGCAACCACCCAATCGGCAATGCCGCCAGTTTTTCGATCGCCGCGCGCTGCGGAAACAGGAAACGGCGATAGCCAATCGCCTTGACGCGCACCTTGGTGACTTCGCGACGGAGCTGGAAAATGCGATCGGCATCAAGATCAGCCTCGCAATCGTCCAGCGCATCGCCGAGATCGGCGACTTCGGGATCAAGATCGGCGGTGATGGCGGCGGCGAATTCAGCGATCAGATCGCCTGGATCGCGGATCAAGCCAGTCTCGACGCTGGCGACCACGATATCCAGCGCGGTGAGTGGTCGCCGCGTCACCGAAAAGACTCGCCCGGCCACTGCCCAGATCCGCACCGAAGCGAGCGGATCGGACATCGACATTTCCTCGCTCGATCGACCGCGCAGATTGAGGAAAGCGCCGTCGGTAATCTGGTCGCAGCGCGGGCGGGTTTCAGTCGCGGTCAGTGATTCGACGATATAGTCGGGGAGCTTGGCCGCTTCGGTCAGCCATTGTTTGGCCTCGTCGTCATTGCTGTGCAGGTGCACCCAGACGAGCTGATCGCTGCCTGTCAACGCGTCTTCGGGAGTGGTTCGAGTGATCATGTCCCCGGTCAGGCGATAGGCAAAGCCGCTCATCGGGGCATCTCCAGTTGGACGGAAAGGCCCGACGGCAGATCCGCCGGGGCGGTGCCGATGATCCGGTCAGCATCGGCGCGGGCGCGATCCAGGATCGCTGGCGGTGCATCGGCGGGGTGATAGAGACGGTCGGCCTGCGCCAGTGCGCGCGCGTCGCGCAACGTTAGATCGTCGGGATCAGCCGAGCGCAGCCGGACCATCAACAGTTCATGGGTCGGCGCATCGGCCCCGTCATCGAGCCAGAACCCGATATCGGGATCGACGCCAAACGGGTCGATCGGCCCGCCTGCTGCCAATCCGGCCGCCAGCGCCCGTCGGCGTTCAGCGCCATCGGGCCAGCGTGCGCGCATCGCGCCGCGCGCCGCAAATAGCGCGGTCGCCAGCTGGCCAAGCTGGCTGGGGAACATCGCCTCCAGTCGTTGTCGCAGCGCCGCCGCCAGCCCCGCTGATGCACCGCCCGTGCCGATCGCGACCAGCACCGGATCACGGTCAATGATCGCTGGCAGGGTAAAGTCGCACAAGGCCGGGCGATCGACTGCGTTGACCAGCAGCCCGCGCGCCTTCAGTCGAGCCACCGCTGCCAGGGCGTCTGGCCCGTCTTCGATGGCGACGATGGCGAGCGATGCCGTCGCCTCCTCGCCGACGATCATCGCCCCGGCCCGTTCCAGCAAGCGCCGCTTGGCGTCCGCCGCTTCGCCTGTGCCCAGCAGGATCACCGCGCGCCCCGCCAGCCGAACGAAGATCGGCAGGCTGTGCAGGGTCATGGGGTCAGCCAATCGGGCAGACGTTCCGCCGCCAGGATCGTTTCGGCGGCGATCCGGTCGGCCACCACGGCATATTTGTCGCCATGCACCAGCACTTCAGGCACCAGCGCGCGGCTGTTATAGGTGCTCGCCATCGTTGCGCCATACGCCCCCGCCGTGCGGAAGACCGCCAGATCGCCCGAGACGACCCGGTCGATATCGCGGCCCATCGCAAAGGTATCGCCGCTTTCACAGACCGGGCCGGCGATATTGGCGATCATCCGTTCACCCGTTGGCCGTACCGCGACAAAATCATGGTAAGCGTCATAGAGTGCGGGCCGAGCAAGGTCGTTCATTGCGGCATCGACGATGACATAGGGGTGAGTCACCCCCGGCTTCACCCAGATTACCCTGGTGAGCAACACGCCAGCATTGCCGGCAATGACGCGGCCCGGTTCAAACATCAGTTCAACATCCCAGCCCCTGGTGACGCGAGCGACCATGGCGCCGAATTCGGCCGGGCTCGGCGTTACCTCGCCGGGGCGATAGGGCACGCCAAGCCCGCCGCCGAGATCGACCCGGTCGATCGGGTGGCCGGCGGCGCGCAGATCGGCGACGAGCTGGCCGATCCGCGTAAACGCTGCTTCAAGCGGCGCGAGCGTGCTGAGCTGGCTGCCGATATGGATCGCCACGCCGCGCAAATTGATGCCGGGCCGGGCGGCCAGCCGGGCGAAGATCGCCGGGGCCTGATCAATCGGCACGCCGAACTTGTTCTCCGCCTTGCCCGTGGAGATTTTGGCGTGGGTGCCGGCGTCGACATCGGGATTCACCCGCAGGGTCGCTTGCGCGGTCAAGCCCTGGGCATGGGCAATGGCGGCGAGCACTTCGCCCTCTTCCTCAAGCTCCAGGTTGAACTGGCCAATGCCGACCGACAGCGCCTGGGTCAGCTCGCCGCGCGTCTTGCCGACCCCCGAAAACACGATATCGGCCGGTGCCATCCCCGCAGACAGCGCGCGCGACAATTCGCCGCCCGAAACCACATCGGCACCATAGCCCTGATTGGCAAGCAGGCGCAGCACCGCGCGGTTGGGATTGGCCTTGATCGCATAGGCCAGATGAATGCGGCCGCAGTCCTTCAGCCCGTCGCGAAACACCTGGGCATGGCGTTCAAACGTCGCACTGGAATAGACATAGACCGGGGAGCCAACCTCAGCGGCGATGGTTTCGAGCGACACGCCTTCGCAAAAAAGCGCGCCGTCCCTTAGGGCGAAATGATCCATGACTCAGTCCGTTGGTGGCAGGTCGAACTGGTCGCCGCGGCGCTGATCGGACGATCGCAGCAATTCATCGCTGCGCTCGGGCCGCGCCTGGCTGTTCGGGGTGATTAGCTGGACAGGCGTCGGCGTTTCAGTCGCGCCATAGGCTTTGGGCGGCAGTGTCGCTGTGCCGATGGGTTTCAATCCATTGGCCGATCCACAGCTTGCCAGCGCCAGTGCCGCCATGATGATCAACCTTCTCACGCGCCTTCTCCTTCACGCCGCCGTCTTGCTTCGGCAATAGCCGCGCGCACCTGCAACGGAGCGGTGCCGCCCAGGCTGGTGCGGCTCGCCACCGATGCATCGACGCTGAGCACCTTATACACGCTGTCGTCGATCCGCGAGTCGATCGCGCGCAGCGCGTCGATCGGCACTTGATCAAGCGCTGTGCCGCGTTCTTCGGCCAGCTTCACGACTCGCCCGGTCACATGATGCGCCTCGCGAAACGGCAACCCGGCTTCGCGGACCAGCCAATCGGCAAGGTCGGTGGCGGTGGAAAAGCCTGCCTCGGCGGCGGCGCGCATCCGTTCGGTGCGGAAGGTTGCGCTGGCGACCATCCCGGTCATCGCCGCGATGGACAGGGCGAGCAGATCGTGCGCCTCGAACACCGGCGGCTTGTCGTCCTGCATGTCCTTTGAATAAGCGAGCGGCAGGCCCTTCATCGTCATGACCAGCGCCGTCATGCACCCGGCGATCCGGCCCGAATGGCCACGTACCAGCTCAGCGGCATCGGGGTTGCGCTTTTGCGGCATGATCGAACTGCCGGTTGACCATTGATCGCTCAGCGAGACAAAGCCAAAGGGTTGCGACGCCCAAAGGATGAATTCCTCGGCCAGCCGCGACAGATGCAGCGCACACTGGGTTGCCGCCATCAGATAATCGAGAGCGAAATCGCGGTCTGACACGGCATCGAGCGAATTGCGCGTCGGCGCGTCAAAGCCCAGCGCGGCGGCGGTCATTGCCCGGTCGATCGGGAAACCCGTACCGGCCAGGGCGGCGCTGCCCAGCGGGCACTGATTGCCGCGCGCGCGGGCGCTCGCAAAACGGTCACGATCGCGCGCGATCATTTCGTGATAGGCCATCAGATGGTGGCCGAGCGTGACGGGCTGCGCGCTTTGCAAATGCGTGAAGCCGGGCATGACACTGTCGGCATGGTCTTCGGCGCGCGCAATCAGCGCGTCCTGAAACCCGCCCAGGGCGGTATCGACCTGATCGATCGCATCGCGCACCCACAGCCGGAAATCAGTCGCGACCTGATCATTGCGGGATCGCGCGGTGTGGAGCCGACCGGCGACCGGGCCGATCTTCTCGGCCAGCCGCGCCTCGGTCTGCATATGAATGTCTTCCAGCGCCATATCCTCAGCGACGCCGTTCGCTTCATAATCGGCAGCGACGGCTGCCAGCCCGGCGCTGATCGCGGCGGCATCCTCGGTGGTGACGATGCCCTGCTGGCCCAGCATCGCGACATGCGCGAGCGAAGCGGCCACATCCTGCCGCCACAGCCGCTTGTCGAACGGTATCGACGCGTTTATCTCGCGCATCACCGCCGCAGGCCCTTCAGCGAAGCGCCCGCCCCACATGGCATTGGAGCTTTCCCCCGTTATGGTGCTGCGCCCGCTGATCTTATGTCTCCTGATGGTCCTGCTCGTCGCCGGCGGTTGCGATAGGCAATCGAGCGCCCCGGAGCAAGCAAACGCCCCTAAGCAAGTAAAAACCGGCGCAGCGATGCCCGATGAAGTCAGCGCGCCAAGCGGTGCAGCGACGGGCGGGGCGAAGGCAATGGGGGTGCTTGATCGCCAGCATCAGGGGGAGGCGGCATCGACGCTGCAATTCATTGATCCGGCCGGGAAGCCGGTTAGGCTTGCCGACTTTGCTGGCAAGCCGGTGTTGCTCAACCTCTGGGCGACCTGGTGCGCGCCGTGTGTCGCTGAAATGCCGACGCTTGATGCGCTTGCCGCGCGGCTGGATGGCAAGGTCACCGTGCTCGCGGTCAGCCAGGATCTGGAGGGCGCGGCCAAGGTCGATCCCTTCTTCAAAAACGCGCAGTTCCGGGCGCTAAAGCCTTACCGCGATCCGCAAGCGGCGCTCAGCATCGCTTATCAGGCCAATCTGCCGACCACGATCCTCTATGATGCATCGGGGCATGAAGTGTGGCGGATGCTGGGCGGCATGGATTGGGCCGGGCCGCAGGCGGCGGTTTTGGTTGCCGAGGCGAAATAGGCACGCCACTTGCCAAAAGCTTGGCATTGCCATTAGCGTAAAGCCGTTGGTGCCGGTTGTGGCACCATGCGGAGATTTTCATGCCCAAGCTGTCCGTCAATGGTGTCGATCTGCATTATGAGGAAAGCGGTGATCGTACCGCGCCTGCCATCTTGCTGATCATGGGCCTGGGCACTCAGCATATCGCCTGGCCCGAACCCTTTGTCGCCGGGCTTGTCGATGCGGGTTACCGCGTTATCCAATATGATAATCGCGACATCGGCGAATCGACCTATCTTCATGGCGCATCGGCCATCAGCCCAGTGATGGCCGTCATCGCCACACGGCTGGGTTTGCGTTTTCCGCTTGCCTATTCGATCGCCGATATGGCGGCGGACGCGGTTGGGCTGCTCGATGCGCTTGATATTCAGGCGGCGCATATTGTTGGCGTGTCGATGGGCGGCATGATCGCGCAGCGGGTCGCGATCGCCGCGCCGAACCGTGTCCTCAGTCTGACATCGATCATGTCGTCGAGCGGCGCGCACGGCTTGCCCGGCCCCTCGGCGGAGATACGCAAGCGACTGATGGCTAAGCGGCCCGCTAATCCTGACCGCAATTGGGCGATTGAGGCAGGTGCCGAGTTGCTGGCGTTGATCGGTCACCCCGATCCCACCCGCCCGGCGGATGCCTATCGCGGGCTTGCAGCGGCGGCGTTTGATCGCGGATATAACCCGCTTGGCGTGCGGCGGCAGATGCTGGCGATTATCGCTGACCGAACCCGAGCAGTGGCCTTGCCGCGCGTGACTGCGCCGACTTTGGTGATCCACGGTGCCGCTGATCCGCTCGTGCCGATGGCGTGTAGTGAGGATATTGCGCGCCGCATTCCCAATGCCCGGCTCGTGATCATCCCGGAAATGGCGCATGATCTGCCGCCGTCAAAGGTCGATCAGATGGTCGCGCTGATTGCTGATCATGCCGGGGGCGCCACCGAACAGCCCGCTGAAACGATCGCCGCCTGATCGCTCGCTTGGCCGGTTGCGCTGCAGCAATCCCCGGCTATTCTGGCGGATGCGGCGATTGATCGGTACCGCGCTGCCACAGGGGATAGATGAAAATCGACAGTAGCCGCACGCCGGAACCGTCGCCTGCCCGCGCGTGGTGGCAGCATCTCTATGTCCAGGTGTTGGCTGCCATCGTCCTGGGCGCGCTGATTGGGCATGTGTGGCCGACGACCGGCGAAGCGCTCAAGCCGCTTGGCGATGCGTTCATCAAGCTCGTCAAAATGGTGATTGCCCCGGTGATCTTCCTGTCGGTGGTCAGCGGGATTGCTGGCATGCGCGATATCGCCGGTGTCGGCCAGGTCGCGGCCAAGGCGCTTGGCTATTTTCTGGTGGTGTCGAGCGGCGCGTTGTTTTTCGGTATGGCCATCGCCAATCTGGTCCAGCCGGGCCGGGGACTGAACATCGATCCGGCAACGCTCGATCCCGGCGCGGTCGCTGATTATGTCCATAAGGCGCATGACACCTCCGTGATCGGTTTCCTGACCGACATCATCCCGACAACGCTCGCCTCTGCGCTCACGGATGGATCGATCCTGCAGACGCTGTTTGTCGCGATATTGTTCGGGATCGCGCTGTCGCTGGTCGGTAAACCTGCCGCCCCGGTGCTGGATCTGGTCGAGCGGCTGGGGCTGGTTATCTTTCGGCTGGTGGCGATGCTGATGCGGCTCGCCCCGATCGGCGCGTTCGGTGCGATTGCCTTCACGATCGGCAAGTTCGGGATCGGGACGCTTGCCACTCTGGGCGGGCTGGTCGCGACCTTCTATCTGACCTCGCTCTTCTTTGTGCTGGTGGTGCTGGGCGGCATCGCCTGGGCGCATGGCTTTTCGGTGATCCGACTGATCGTCTATCTGCGCGCCGAGCTGCTGCTGGTGCTCGGTACGTCGTCGTCCGAAGCTGCCTTGCCCAGCTTGATCGGCAAGCTGGAGGCGGCGGGCTGCGACCGCAGCATTGTCGGGCTGGTCGTGCCGACCGGCTATTCGTTCAATCTTGATGGCACCAATATCTATATGACGCTGGCGGCATTGTTCATCGCCCAGGCGACCAATGTCTCGCTCAGCTTTGATCAGCAGCTCGCGCTGCTCGGTGTTGCGATGCTGAGTTCAAAAGGGGCGGCGGGGGTGACAGGGGCGGGGTTCATCACGCTGGCGGCCACGCTGTCGATTGTGCCGACGGTGCCGGTCGCGGGCATGGCGCTGATCCTGGGCATTGATCGCTTCATGTCCGAATGCCGCAGCCTGACGAACTTCATGGGCAATGCCGTGGCAACGATCGTCGTCGCGCGCTGGGAAGGCGGGCTCGATCGTGATCGGCTGGCGGCGGTGCTGGCGTCGGGACAAGCGATACCGCTGGAGTCGATCGGCAACGTGATAGGGGAGGTGAAGCAATGACGGCACGGGTCCTGATGATCGTATTGGCGCTTGCGCTTGTGGCGACACCGGCAGCGGCGCAAAAGACCGCCGCCAGTCCGCCCGCCGCCCCGCCCGTCGCCCCCTTAAAGGCTGGGCCAACAGCTGGGCCAGCAACTGGGCCCGGCCCGGCACGATCGATCCTGTTCGTCGGCAACAGCTTCACTTTCGGGGCCTTGTCGCCGGTTCGTCGGTATCGCGCCGATACGGTCACCGATCTCAACAAAAACGGCATTGGCGGCGTGCCCGCGCTGTTCAAGCGCTTCGCCGATCAAGCGGGGCTTTCCTATGCCGTCAGCCTGGAAGCGGTCAGCGGCATGGGGCTGGATTATCATTTTACCCAGAAACGGCCGCTGATCGACAAAGCCTGGGATGTCGTGATCCTTCAGGATTTCAGTACGCTTGACCGCGCCAAACCCGGCGATCCGGGCCTCCACCGTCGCTATGCGGCGCAGCTGGCAAAGATGTTCGCCGCGCGTAACTCAGGTGCCGATATCGAGCTGAGCGCGACCTGGTCGCGCGCCGATCTAACCTACAAACCCGGCAGTCCCTGGTCGGGCCAGACGATCGATCGGATGGCGATCGACCTGCGCCGGGCGGCCGATCAGGCGCGCGCTGGAGCGCCACAAATACGCGGCGTTATTCCGATCGGCGAGGCCTGGAACCGCGCCATTGCCGCCGGTTTGGCCGATCCCAATCCCTATGACGGCACCAGCTTTGGCCAGATCGACCTGTGGACCTATGATCAATATCACGCCAGCGCCTATGGCTATTATCTAGAGGCGCTATTGATCTTTGGCCGTGTGACCGGGCTCGATCCGCGCAGTCTGGGCGTAGGGGAACTTGCGGCCGACGATCTTGGGCTGGCGCCGGGAGTGACGCTCGCGCTGCAGCGGCTTGCCTATGAACAGCTCGCCAGCGAAGCCGCCCGCCCGCGCCGATAAGCGGCGGGCGCGCGGCTGCTTACATCAGGCGAACCAGCGCCTTTTTCAGCCGATCATGCGCGGATTTCTTGATCTGGCAGATTCGCGCCGGGCCCACCCCCAGCACCTGGCCGATTTCTTCGAGATTAAGTTCCTCGACATAATAAAGCTGGATCACCTGCGCTTCGCGTTCCGGCAAGGCGGCAATGGCAGCGACCAATGTGTCGCGCGTGCCTGCTTCCGCAAGCTGATCAAAGGCATTGGGCTCGTCGCTGGCGAACCAGGGCAAGTCGTCGGCATAGACATCGTCGATCGTCTCGAACCGTACCGGTTCGGCGGCGGCATAATCGATCCGCAGCTTGTCGGGGCTCACACCCAGCCGATCGGCGACGGCTGCTTCGTCGGGGCGTTTACCTGTCTCGTTGGTCAATGCAGTAACCGCATCCTGATAGGCGCGCCTGCGCCGCATTGCGCCACGGGTCAGCGTGGCCTGGCGGCGCAGCTCGTCGATCATCGCGCCGCGCACCCGCGTCATCAGATATTGTTCAAAGCTCACCTGGCCGCGATCCTCAAAGGCATTGGCAGCCTCTAGCAGGGCGACCAGCCCGATCTGGATCAGATCCTCGACATCGACCGCGCTGCTCATGCTGCCATGAATGTGCCAGGCGACCCGGCGGACCAGCGGCAGATGTTTGCGCGCAAGCGTGGCGGTATCCGGGGCGGCGCGGCCATAGACCAGCGGCGGCGCGGCAATGGCGGCTGCAAAGGCGGCGGGGTTGGGCTGCGCGCTCATGCTGGCAGCGCGCCCGCTGCGCCGATCACGGCGACCACCTCGACCGATTTGTCTTCGGGTACTTCGAAGAAGCTCATCACAGGCGTATCGGGCATACAGGTCTTCACCAATTTGCGGATCGCAAGGCGGATCGCGGGTTGAACGACGAGCGCAAAGGGCTTGGCCTCGGCGACGAGCGGTTGGGCGGCGCGTTGCAGCGCCTCGACAATGCGGCGGCCAAGATCGGGTTCGATCGTGTGGCGCCGCGACGGATCGGAACGGACGGCCTGGCCAAGCAGCCCTTCGAGCTGACCCTCGAGCGTCATCACGCGCAGCGGTTCACGCACGCCGCACAGCTTCTGGATGATCAGCGGCCCAAGATCGGGGCGGATCAGTTCGATGATCTCTTCGGCATCGAGCGTCTTTTGTGCGGCAACCGCGATGGCGGCGGCGATGCGGCGGAATTCCTTGAGCGCAATCCCTTCGGCCAGCAGCCCGCGCAGCACCTGAGTCAGCGTGGTGAGCGGCACTGGTGTCGGGCTGAGCGCAGCGACCAGATTGGCGGCGCGTTCCTTGAGCTGGTCGAGCAGGCTCTGTACTTCGTCCGGCCCCAGCAGTTCGGCGGCATTGGTGCCGAGCAAATGGTTGAGATGGGTGGCGACCACGGTACCCGGATCGACCACCAGATAACCGGCACCGGTTGCCGAATCGGCATCGCCAGGCGCGATCCAGGTGGCGTCTAGCCCAAAGGTCGGGTCCTTTACCGGCTTGCCGTGCAGCCCGCCAACCGCCTGGCCGGTATCGAGCGCCAGCATTTCGTCAGGCGAAACCGTGTCTTCACCGATCACGACGCCGCCCACGACGATGCGGTAGGTATAAGGCGACAAGTTGATATCGTCGCGTACCCGCACCTGCGGCACGACAAAGCCCAGTTCCTTGGACAATTGCCGCCGCACGCCGGTGATCCGCCCCATTAGCGGGCTGCCGCGCCGTTCATCGACCAGCGGCACCAGGCCATAACCGATATCCAGATTGATCTGGATCGCATCGGCGACCTCTTCCCAGCTGATCCGGGATAGGTCGACAGGTTCGGCAGCAATGGGCTCGGCAACCACCGGACGAAGCGCTGCCTGGCGCATTTTCCAAGCGGCAAAACCAGCGGCAGCAGCGGCTGGCAGGATGATGAGATGCGGCATGCCGGGCATCACGCCCAGCAACGCCAAAATGGCCGCAACCGGCGTCCAGGTCTTGGACGAGCCAAATTGGCTGCCAATCTGGCCGGCAAGATCCATGCTGGAGGTAACGCGCGTCACGATCGTTGCCGCGGCGATCGACAGCATCAGCGACGGGATTTGTGCAACCAGCGCATCGCCGATCGCCAGCAGCACATAGGTGTGCGCGGCATCGCCGATCGTCATGCCATGGCTCACCGGCCCCAGGATCAAGCCGCCGATGATATTGGCGGCAAGAATTAGCAGGCCGGCAACCGCGTCGCCCTTCACGAACTTGGACGAACCGTCCATCGATCCATAAAAATCGGCCTCGGTGGCCACTTCCACGCGCCGGGCCTTGGCTTCTTCGGGGGTCAGCAGACCGGCATTGAGATCGGCATCGATTGCCATTTGCTTGCCGGGCAGGGCGTCCAACGTGAAGCGCGCTGACACTTCGGACACGCGGCCAGCACCCTTGGTGACCACAATCATGTTGATGATCACCAGAATCGCAAAGACGAACAGGCCGACGACATAATCGCCGCCGATCAAGAAGGTGCCGAACGCTTCAATCACCTTGCCGGCCGCAGCTTCGCCCTCATGCCCATGCACCAGCACCACGCGGGTCGACGCGACGTTCAGGCTCAGGCGAAACAGCGTTGCAAACAGCAGCACGCTTGGGAAAGCGGAGAAATCGAGCGGCTTTTGCGCATTGAGCGCCACCATCAGCACGGCAAGGCTGATCGTGATGTTCATGATGAAAAAGATGTCGAGCAACGATGACGGGATCGGCACGACCATCAGCAGCACAAGCAGCAGAATGGCAACCGGCAGCGCGGCGCCGCGAATAAGACCGCCGAGATCGCGGCGGGGCGAGGTCAGTGTGGCCATCGGTTAACCGCCCAGCCGCGCGAGCAGCAGATAGGCCAAGCGGGCGGTGTCAGGCGTTGGCCGCAGCAGCGATTCCGCGCGGTTGACGCCCCCCTGCAACTGATCGAGCGTCGCCTGTGCCCAGCGGGTTGCGCCGCTTTTGCTTTCGCCATTGCCGGGAATAATTTCTGCGCCGCCGCCGTCACTGGGGCTCAGACCACCAGAGGCAAGCCCGGTCGCCCCGACGGCAGCGGCACCGCGATCAAGCTTGGCGGAGAAGCGGTCGTAAATGTCGCTGAGCGAGCGTGGCTGGCCACCCTCGCTGTAGAAAATGTTGCGATTGGCGCGTGCGGCGGCGGGAAACAGCGCCGCCCCGGCCTGATCGGGATTGGCCTGCAGGTTCTTCAGGAAGCTCCGCGCGCCGCCCAGGCCCAGGAAGTGCGCCATATAGAGATCGGTGCCCGTTGCGGTTCGGCCAAGGCTGTCTTCGATCGAAACCTTATTGTCCGCGGCATGTTCCGCGGCCATCAATGACGCGGCATTAGGGTCATTGCGCAACGCCAGGATCGCGCGGCGGGTGCCGGGATCATTCACGGTCAGCCGACCATTAGCCCCCTGGGTGATGTTTTCGGCGGCCCAACCCAGGCCATGTTCGGCGCCATGTTTCTTGACGACCGACAGCCAGCTTTGTTCGATGAATTGATAGAGCCCGGAGGCGCTTGAGGTGCCGGCCTTGGCGTCGGGCCGCAGGCCGCTTTCAACTTGCGCCTGGCCGAGCAGATAATTGAAATCCACGCCCGTTCTGGCCGATGCCAGCGCGATCGCTGACTGGATCGTGCCGCGGACCGCGCCGTTCGCCTTGTCGATTGGAATAACGCTCATCGACTGTCCATGTCCCCTGTTGCAAGGGACTACACAGCAAGGAGCGTGCCAGTTCTCTGGGTGTTACGGGCAAAAATGCCCGAAGTCAGGCAAAGCTGCCGGCAAGCGCCGCGCCGCGATAGCCCGTCGCGCCGTCGCCGGTCAGCTGCTGAAGTCGGCGGCGGACATTGGCGCTCATCAAATTCACATAGATGCGGCAGGTTTCGTTCAGTCGGTGCGCTTCTTCGGCAAGGGCCCGGATATCCGGGGTTGGCGCGCCGTCTCTAGCCGCAGCGATTGTGTCGATCGCCACCAATTTGGTGCGGGTGGCGCGTTCCAGCCCGGCGACATCATTTGCTTTCAGCGCGGCGATCTCGGCATGCAGCGCGTCGATCACACGGACCAGGGCATCGCGGCGGGTCATTCCGGTTTCCAGTTCAGTCGGATCGCGATCAGCCGATCGGCGACAGTTTCGGGCAGGATGGGATAGCTGTTATTGGCGATTGCATGCCGGATTCGCGCGACCCGTTCGGCATCGACGGGCGGTTTTGCTGCAAATTCGGCGACCAAACCAGCAAGCCGACCGCTTGGTGCCGCCTCTGCCTCATTCTGTACGACCGACCGCGAACGGTCGATCGGCGCCGTTTTCGCCACTGCGGCGAGTGACCTATCTTGTGCTACCGGCTTTGCACCGATCGGATCCACCATGATTCCAGCCCCGTGTTTTTGCCAACTGCGTTCTTGCCTCTATGCAGAAAAACGACCGGGGGCGGCAAAGCTTTAGAGAAAATTACAGATTGAAGCCGGGCACGGCGGCATGGCCTGGTTCGAGAGCAATCGCCTGGATTGGTTTCTTGACCCCGTCGACATCGACCAGCAGTCGACCGCCTGCCACAGCATCGGTCATCGCAACGCCGTCGCGCGTGATCGAAAAGCCTGGCGCGCCGGCTTCGACCATGACTGGGTCACCCCGTTTGATCACGACCTGCGGCTTTGCCGGGGCTGGCGCCGCTGCCGCCGCGGGGGCGGAAATCGGCGTTGGGGCAAGGATTACCGGTACATAGACGCGCCATTCAGGGTCGGTGCAGCTGACCACCACTGAATCGTGATTGGCTGCCCGCCATGACATCGACACCATCGCGCAGGACGCCAGTTTCAACCGCGCATCAACCGGCGCACGTGCGCCGCCTTCGCTGCCAATCGGCTTGCCGGTGAAATTTGCCACCCCGCGATCGATCACGCTGGTATCCTGGAACCCCGTCTGCGCCGCGGCTGGGCTAGCGATCAGGGCGGTGCAAAGCAGTAAGCGGTACATGATTTTCTCCTTGGAAAATTGCCGCAGGCGGCAAAGCGGCATTGCCGGGCGGCAGATCATGGCCGCTTCCCGTCAAAGCCAATCGTTAGCGTGACGGCACGGCGGCCAGGCACTGGATCAGTGGTGATTGTCAGGCGATCAGCCGAAACCGCGCCGGCAGCGACCAGCGCGACAGCAACGGCGCGGGCGCGATCAGCGGCGAGGATGGTCCCGCTGCCCGTTTCGGGATCGACATCGGCGGCAGTGCCATCGGCTGCGCCCGACAGGCGCAAGCGCACGCGCGGATCGCTGGCCGCACTGCGCGCCCATTGGCTGATTGCTGCTGCTGATTGGGGCAAAATGCTAGACCCAGGGGCAAAGTCGCCCATCGCGGCCACCGCCACCGGCATTGGATCAGCAACCCGCTCTGTAATCCCGAACCCTTCGCGCAAGCCAGTGGCCAACGCCTCTTTGTCGAGCCGCTGATTGGCCTGGAGCAGCACGAAAAAGCCGACCAGCAACAAGGCGAGATCGGCAAGCGTGACCAGCCAGATCGGTCGTCCGGGCGGAACGACAGGGAAGAAATCGTCGCTCATGCAGCACTCCGCTCGCGCAGCGGCGGCTGGTCGCGGTGGCGGGGCAGCTCGCGCAGGGCGATCGCCGCTAATGGTGTCTCGATCCTTAGCCGCTCAAAGGCTTCGATCCGCGCCTGGCGGCGGAGCCGGGCGGCAATCGGCATGGCGATCAGACTGGCGATCAGCGCGCCATAGAGCGTCGCGAGCAGCGCTACCGCCATCGCCGCGCCAATCGCGCTGGGGTCATTCATCGATACGAACATCTTGACCAGACCGATCAGCGTGCCGACCATCCCCATTGCGGGAGCAACTTCGGCGGCCGACGCCCATACTTCGGCGGCGGCAAGATGGCGTTCGATCCGTGCCTGGCGTGCCTGACGAACGATCGCGTGGACCGCCTCGGCATCGGCGCCATCGACAATGGCGGCAATCGCCACCGACACATCGGCATCGGCAATTACAGATCGATCAAGCGTCATCACGCCGTGGCGCGCGGCGATCCGCCCCAGGGCGGCAATTTGGTCAAGCAGGGGATCGGCCCGAAACGGGCGGCGAAGCAACACCGGTAACGCGCTCACCGCGCGGCCCAGATCACCCAGCTGCGTGCGCAGCACGGTGGCGATCAGCGTACCGCCACCGACGATGCCAATCGCGGCAGGATCAAGATAGGGCGCGAGTGCGTGGGCAAAGGTCATGCTCATCATCTCCCCCGCGTAGCAAGGGCCGCGCCAGTTTGGCCTGTATGCGGGCCGTGCCGGTGCTGACGGCAAGTGGCGGCAGACCGGCGACAGTCGCTTGCCGCCGACCGGCAACATCTTGCCGCCGTGCCCCGTCCACCGTTCGCCGCTGCGTTTTTTCCGGCCACTCCCCAAAACTGGCACGGTGATTGCTTGGTGGCTCTCGCAAGATTTTATGCGGAGTCCATGAACGTGGCAGACGACCTTCTTTTCGGTGTGCATGCAGCAGCGCTAGAGCTGCGCTCGCGGCGCATGGGGATGATTGCGTCGAACATCGCCAACGCCTCGACGCCTGGCTTCAAAGCCAAGGACATTGATTTCAGGGCGGCGCTTGCCCAGGCCAATGGTCCGCAGGGGCTCACCGATGCATCGGTTGCCAGCGCCACGAAGTTTCGCGTGCCGCTCCAGGCCTCGCTCGACGGCAATACGGTTGAGTTGGCGAGTGAGCAGACCGCCTTTGCTGAAAATGCCGTCGCCTATCAGACGACCTTGTCTTTCCTGAATGGCCGGATTGGCCAGATCACCCGCGCATTGAGAGGCGAATAATCATGGCCGATCAGCCGCTCACTATTTTCCAGGTCGCCGGTCGCGCCATGTCGGCGCAGCTCGTGCGGCTGAACACCACGGCATCGAACCTTGCCAATGCGGGTGTCGTCTCAAGCTCAGCCGACGCTGCGTACAAGACGATGAAGCCGGTGTTTCGCACCCAGTTCGACAAGGCGTCGGGGCTGTCGACCGTCAATGTCGAACGCATCGTTGAAGCCGGTAACGCCCCAACGCGTCGCTATGACCCAAGCAATCCGCTGGCCGACAAAGACGGCAATGTCTTTGAAGCAGCGGTCGATGAAACCCGCGAGCTCGTCGACATGATGGAGACCGCGCGAAATTATCAAAACAATGTCGAAGTGATGCAGACTGCCAAGTCGCTGATCATCGATACCCTCAAATTGGGACGCTGATTATGGCAACTTCTTTCGATAGCACGCTTTCAAGCCTTGGCATTGGCCGCACCACCACAAGTGCGCAGGTCAAGACGGCGGCGCAGGCCGATCAGCTGACGCAGAATGACTTTCTGAAATTGCTGACCGCGCAGCTCAAAAATCAGGATCCGACCGATCCGGTCGATGCCACCCAGCAGCTTTCGCAGCTGGCGCAATTCTCAAGCGTCGCCGGGATCAGCGAGATCAACACCACGTTGAAAGCCATTCAGGACAAATTGAGCGGCGGCAGCACCAGCGATGCGCTTAGCTATGTCGGGCACAATGTCTTGACGCCCGGCACCACTGCTTATCCGCGCACCGATGGCGGCTTGTCCGGCGCGGTCGAGCTTGCCGGGGATGCCAGCGACGTCAAGGTTTCGATCACGGGTCCGAACGGCGCGGTACTCAAAACGCTGTCGCTCGGCGCGCAGGCAAAGGGCAGCGTGACCTTTGATTGGGACGGCAGCACCAACAATGGCGAACCCGCCGGTGCCGGTCCGTTCAAAGTCAGCGCCGTCGCCAATAATAATGGCGCCAGCGTCGGCACCACCCCGCTCGTCTGGGCACCCGTTAGCTCGGTGTCGATCCCGGCGAAGGGCGCACCGATCCTTACCCTGCCCGGTATTGGCCAAGTTCCCACCACCCAGGTCCGCCAGATCGGCTGATCCGCTTCAATTATATGGTTTTGCTAAGGAGATAAACGCATGTCCTTCTACACTTCGCTCAGCGGCCTCAAGGCAGCCCAGACTGATCTCGCAACGATTTCACACAACCTTGCCAATGTCGGCACCAACGGATTCAAGAAGAGCCGTTCGGAATTCGCCGACGTGATCGCATCGAGCGTTGGCGTGAACCCTACCCAGGTCATCGGATCGGGTACCGTCGTGAAGGCGAACCGCCAGCAGTTCAGCCAGGGTAATCTGGTGCAAACATCGTCGGCGCTCGATATCGCGATTTCGGGCGACGGTTTTTTTGCGGTCAAGCCGCAGCTTGATGGCGGCCCGGTTAACTTCACCCGGAACGGATCGTTTCTGGTGAATGCCGATCGCTATGTTGTCGATGGCCAGGGCGCGCATCTGCAGGCCTATCCGGTTGATGGCAGCGGCGCCGTCGTTGCATCGGGCCTGGCGTCGGCAGTCAATGTTCGCCTGCCCGCGACCAGCGGCACGCCGGTGCCAACCGCCAATGTCGCCTTGTCCGTCAATCTGCCTGCTGGTGGTGCCATTCCGGCGACGGCCACCTTCGATCGGTTTGACCCAACCAGCTATAATGAATCGACCCAGGCCACGATCTTCGATGCCGAGGGCAATGCCCAGGTGTTGACGACCTATTTCAAGCGCGAAACCGTGCCGACCGGCGGCACCCCGACCAGCACTTGGTCTGCCTTCAGCTTTGTTGGTGATCAGGCGTTGACGGTGGCCGGCACTGCCCCAATCACGCTGACCTTCGATGCCGCCGGCACGCTCACGTCGCCGACCACAGCGAACACCTTTGACGCCTTCACCCCGGCGAGCAGCCCGAACCCGCAAGTGCTGGCGCTCAACTTCGGCACCGCGACGACGCAACTCGGCTCGCCCTTTGATGTCGCATCGAGCAGCCAGGACGGTGTTGCCGTCGGCCAATTGCAGGGCGTCACGGTCGATTCCGAAGGCATGATCAAGGCAAGCTTTTCGAACGGCGAAGCCCGGACGCTCGGCAAGGTATTGCTGGCCAATTTCGCCAATCCATCGGGCCTTCGCCAGCTTGGCAGCAGCAGCTGGGCACCAACGGGTCTGTCGGGCACGCCGATCGTCGGTGAACCGGGCAGCAATGGCTTTGGTGGTCTTCTGTCGGGCACGATCGAACGGTCCAACGTCGATCAGACCGAGGAACTTGTCGGCTTGATCGCCGCGCAGCGGAACTTCCAGGCCAATGCCAAAGCGCTCGAGACCGATAACCAGATCTCGCAGACCATCTTCAACATCCAATAACATGCGTGATCGGGGTCAAGTGAATGGATAAGCTGATCTACACTGCTGCGTCGGGCCTGAAGGGGCATCTGGCGGCGCAGGCGGCGATCGCCAATAACATGGCGAACGCCTCCACGATCGGCTTTCGTGCTGATCGGGTGGTGTTCGATCAGCTCAACGTTAGCGGCCCCGGCCTGCTCGCGCGCCAGCCGGCATCGGAGGAAGTTACCGATGCCGATCGGCGCCCGGGCGCCATCATGTCAACCGGCAAGCCGCTCGATGTGGCGGTGGGTGGTGATGCCTGGATTGCAGTCCAGGCCAGCGATGGCAGCGAAGCCTATACCCGGCGCGGCGATCTTTCGGTCGCTGCATCGGGCGTGCTGGAAACCGGTGACGGTTTCCCGGTGATCGGATCGGGGGGTCCGATCACCGTGCCGCCCGCGCAAAAGGTAACCATCGGCCCCGATGGCAGTGTCAACATCATCCCCTTTGGCGCCGAACCCGGCGCCGCGCCGGTGGTGGTCGATCGCATCAAGCTGGCGAGCCTGAAGGGATCGGACACGGTCAAGGGCCTCGACAATCTGCTGCACGTCCGCGGTGGCGGTGCGCTGCCCGGTGATCCGACCGCGACGCTGGTGTCGGGATCGCTTGAGGGATCCAATGTCAATCTAACCGAGGCGCTGGTCGACATGATCGAAAACCAGCGCAGCTACGAAGTACAGGCTAATTTGATCAAATCGGCCAAGGAACTCGATGAAAGCAGCGCATCCCTGATGCGGCTGCCGACTTAAGGGGAATAGGGTATGGGCAGCGCAGCAATGCATATCGCGCGGACTGGGCTTGATGCTCAGGACATGCGCATGCGGGTCATTTCGAACAACCTCGCAAACGTTAATACGACGGGTTACAAGCGCGATCGCGCGGCCTTTGAGACGCTTGCCTATCAGACGGTGACGGCGCCAGGCGCGCCGAGCACGTCGGAAACCAAATATGCGACCGGGCTCAATCTCGGTACCGGCGTACGCATTCAGGGCACTTCGCGGATCGATACGCAGGGAACGCTGGCGACGACGGGCAATTCGCTTGATCTCGCGCTTGATGGCGATGGCTATTTTCAGGTGACGCTGCCTGGCGGTACGCTTGGCTATACCCGTGCCGGCAATTTCTCGCGATCGGCCGAGGGCCAGCTGGTCACAGCGGAGGGCTATGCGGTGCAGCCCGGCATCACCGTGCCCACGGGCGCGACATCAATCACGATTGGCACCGATGGCACCGTATCGGCGACGATCGCCGGCCAGACCGAGCCGAGCGAGATCGGTCAGGTCCAGATCGCGACCTTCCCCAACGCTGCCGGCCTGCAGGCCAAGGGCGACAATTATCTGACTGAATCGGCCGCCAGTGGTGCCGCCAATCTGGGCATCGCCGGCCAGGAAGGTCGCGGCAATATCCGCCAGGGCATGCTGGAGGGGTCCAACGTCAATGTCGTCGAAGAACTGGTTAACATGATCGAAACCCAGCGGGCTTACGAAGTGAATTCGAAGATGATCACCGCCAGTGACGAGATGCTGAAATATGTCAATCAGAACATCTGATCCCAGCGCGACCCGCCATGACGCGCTGGTGAAATTTGCCGCCGGCATCGTCTGTGGGGCGATGCTGGTGGCTGCGTTTGCCCCAGCGCCAGCCTCAGCCAGCTTGTTCGGCAAGAAACAACCCAAGACCGATTTCTCGATGACCCTGCCGCCGCCGCCGCCGCCGCCTCCACCAGCGGATGGCGCGATCTTCAAGGCGTCCGCCGGTTATGCGCCGCTCTACGAAGGGTGGCGCGCGCGTCGCGTTGGCGATCCGCTGACGATCGTGCTGGTCGAACGCACCCTGGCGAGCAAATCGGCGAGTTCAAAGCTCGACAGCAAGGGCAATGTCGGAATCAACCCGCCGGCCGTGGGGCCGTTGTCGTTTGTACCGCCCAATGCGCTGCAGGCCGATGGCGGGCGCGGTTTTAACGGCACGGGTTCGGCTGATCAGTCAAACTCGCTGTCGGGCGAAGTTAGCGTGACGGTGTCTGAGGTTTTCCCCAATGGCACGATGATGGTGCAGGGCGGCAAGCGCGTGACGCTCAACCGCGGCGACGAATATGTCCAGATCAAGGGTCTGGTGCGCTGGGCCGATGTCGATGCCGATAACCGGGTGCTCAGCACGCGCGTTGCCGATGCGCAGATCGCTTATACCGGCAAGGGTGATGTCGCCCGCGCCAGCCGCCAGGGGTGGTTCAACCGCTTCTTCGCCGCCATCAGCCCGTTTTGATCGGATGACGACCATGGTCCGTTTTTTCCTCGCCTGTCTGATGGCCCTGCTGGCGGCAACGCCGGCCTGGGCTGATCGCGTCAAGGATCTGGGCACCTTTCAGGGCATCCGCAGCAACCAGCTGACGGGATATGGGATTGTTGTCGGCCTGCCCGGCACCGGCGACGATAATCTGGAATATACCGTGCAGTCGCTGAAGAGCGTTGCCTCGCGCTTTGGCTTGCAATTACCAGCGGGGGTCAATCCTGGCCTAAAGAATTCTGCGGCCGTGCTGATCACGGCGGAACTTCCCGCTTTTGCAAAGCCCGGCCAGCGTATCGACATCACTGTCGCTGCACTTGGTAAGGCCAAATCGCTGCGCGGCGGCAGCCTGATCCTTACTCCGCTGATCGGTGCCGATGGCCAGGTCTATGCGATGGCGCAGGGCAATCTTGCAGTTGGCGGGCTCGGCGCGGAAGGCGCGGATGGGTCCAAGATCGTCGTCAATGTGCCGTCCACCGGGCGCATCCCTGATGGGGCCACGGTTGAACGGGCGGTCGATACCGGTTTTGCCAGCTCCCCGGTCGTGACGTTCAATCTGTCGCGGGCCGATTTCACGACGGCGCAGAGCATCGCCGCTGCCATCAACGCCCGGCTGGGACCAGGGCGCGCCAATGCGATCGACAGCGTGTCGATCGCGATCGCGGCGCCTGAGGGCGCTGATTCCCGCGCGACGCTGATGAGCCAGGTCGAAAATCTCGTGGTGACGGTGGCAGAGCCTGCCGCGCGCGTGATCGTCAATGCGCGTACGGGCACGGTCGTGATCAATTCCGCCGTTCGGGTGAGTGCGGCGGCCGTTACCCAGGGCAAGTTGACGGTGCGGGTCGATGAATCGCAGCGCGTCGTCCAGCCCGCGCCATTCAGCAACGGCGAAACAACGGTCGAACAGAAAAGCGGCGTCGGTATTGCCGAAGAGGTCAAGCCGATTTTCCTGCTCGAACCCGGCCCGCGGCTGGCTGATATCGTCAAGGCGATGAACGCGATCGGCGCATCGCCGGCCGATCTTGTCGCGATCCTGGAAGCCCTGAAAGAAGCCGGCGCCCTGAAGGCCGACTTGATCATCCTATGAGCGATATCACCGGCCTGCCCGCCCTGCCGACCACCGGCATCGATGCCCCCAACGTCTCGAGCGATACGAGCCGGCTGGCGTCGCGTGCCAATTTGGAAAAGGCGGGCAAGCAGTTCGAAGCGGTGTTCACGCAGATGATGCTGAAATCGATGCGGGCGACGCACCTGGCCCAGGACATTTTCGGCAGCAAGGCGCAGGACACCTTCCGCGACATGCAGGATCAGAAACTGTCAGTGGTGATGGCGGATGCCAAGCCGCTCGGCATTGGCAAGGCGATGGTCGATTTCCTGGCCAAGAACCAGGCCGCGCTTCAGGCCGAAGCCGCCCCGGCAGCAGCTGATGGGAGCGCGACGCCATGAGCGATCTCCTCTCGGTCGGTGCCAGCGGGGTGCGCGCCTATCAATCGGCGTTGACGACCACATCCGACAATATCGCCAATGCCGCAACACCGGGCTATGCGCGCCGCACCACGACACTGCGCGAGGTATCGGCGGCGAGCGGCCGTGTAAGCCAGAGCGTATCGGCGACGGGCAATGGCGTTACGGTGTTTGGCATCAACCGCGCCGCCGATGCGCAGCGTGACGGTGCCGTGCGGAGCGCCGGTGCCGATCTGTCGCGCACCGAAACCAGCATCACCTGGCTGCAGGGCATCGAAACCGCGCTGACCGGCGCGCAGTTGGGCGATCGCCTGACGAGCTTTTTCAACGCCGCCAAATCGGTAGCGGCTGATCCCACCGCAAGCACGCCCCGCGCCGCCCTGCTCGAATCGAGCGCCAGCGTAGCGAGCGCCTTTGGCAGCACGGCGCGCGCGCTTGACCAGATTGCAGCGGATCTTGATACCACGGCCGAAAGTGCTGCCACCTCGCTTGAAACGCTTGGGGCTTCGCTTGCCCGGATAAACAAGGGGCTCGGCAGCGCGCAGCCCAATTCAAGCGCCCAGGCCCAGTTGCTTGATCAGCGCGACCAGATCCTCGACCAGTTGAGCGCGCTCAGCGATATTGCCGTCACTACCGATGCATCGGGCCGCACCAGCGTCAATCTTGGTGGGGCAGCCGGGCCTGCTTTTGTCACCGCTGGCGGTGACGTCGGCTATGTCACCTATGTCCGCACGCCAAGTGGCACGGTTTCGTTCGCTGTTCACCTCAACGGCAACGCCTCCAGCCTAAATCCGGGGGGCGGGGCGCTGGCCGGCATCGCCGATGGCGCTCAGCGGATTGGCGCCGCGCGCACCGAACTGAACCGCATCGCCACTGACTTTGTTGACGGCGTCAATGCCGTGCAGGCAACGGGCCGCGATCTGGATGGCAATCCTGGCGCGCCGTTATTTGCCGTCGGTGCTGTGGCGACGGATATCTCAGTCGCGCTCGCCAGCGGACGCGGCATTGCGGCGGCGGTTGTCGGTGGCGGTGCGCGCAACAATGGCAACCTCGCCAATCTGGAAGCGTTGCGGACGAGTGGCGGGTTTGAAGCGGATACCAGCACTCTGGTGGCGACCAATGCCACCGCGCTCGATCAGCGCAAGACCGTCGCCGACGCGCAAAACGCCATCCATGACGGCGCGATTAGCGCGCGCGATCAGCTGGTGGGGGTCAATCTCGATAGCGAAGCTGTTGATCTGCTGCGCTTTCAACAGGCCTATCAGGCATCGAGCCGAGTGATCCAGGTCGCCCGCGAAACATTCCAGACCATCCTCGATATCCGCTGAGACAAACCATGACGATCACCAGCACCAGCTTGTTCTTCGATCGCGCGGCCAGCCGGCTGAATACGCTGTCGGGCCGGACGCAGACGATTCAGGATCAGATCTCATCGGGCAAGAAGCTGACTGCGCCATCGGACGATGCGGTTGGCTATCAGCGGCTGCAAAGCATTGCGCGCGGCACCGCCGATGATGTCGCCTGGGGCAAGAACATCACGCTCGCGCGCACGGTGCTCGATCAGGCCGATACCACGCTCGATTCGGTCACGAACCAGCTGCAAAAAGCGCAGGAGCTCGTGATTCAGGCGAGCAGCGGTACGCTTTCTGACGGCAACCGGGCAGTGATCGCCACGCAGTTGCGCGGGATCGTCGATGACCTGGTGTCGCTTGCCAACAGCAAGGATTCGCGCGGCGGCCCGCTGTTCGGCGCGGCCAGTGGCGATACGGCGGTCACGCGCGATGCGTTGGGTGTCGTCAGCTTTACCGGCACCGGCGATCCGGTCAGCATCCCGGTGGGCGAGGGCATTGCCATCCAGCCCAGCGAATCGGCGGAACGGCTTTTTGGCGGCTTGGCGAGCGGCGGCGGCACCACGGATGTCTTTGCCCTGCTGAGCACGCTTGCCACCGCGCTGGCGGCTGGCGGCAGCCCAGGAGCGGCAGCTGGCGACGCGTTGAACGGCGTGAAGGCGTCGCTTGATCAGGTCAGCAATGCGCGCGGGTCGATTGGTGCGCGCGGGGCACGGCTCGATCTGGAATCGGCGCGGCTCGATGCAACCGCGCTCACGCGTGAAAGTGAGCGCTCGTCGATTGAGGATACCAATTTGGCGACGGCAATCGTCGAGCTGCAGAAAACCTCGACGATCTTGCAAGCTACCCAATCGAGCCTCGCCAAGCTCAGTTCGCTCTCGCTGTTCGATTATCTTCGCTGAAAGTCGCTTTGGTTAACCGATTGGCGACGAAATTAGGTGAATAAGGGGTTTCATGGCCGCGAACCCGATACCGGGGCGGCCCAAGCGTCGGGAGGCGGCTGAGTAAATGTTTCCGATTATCGGCTTTGTCATCCTGATCGTCATGGTGTTTGGCGGCTTCGCCATCACCGGCGGCGCGCTTGAACCCGTGATGGAAGCCATTCCGCACGAAATGCTCATCATCGGCGGCGCCGCGGTCGGCGCGCTTGTGATCGGCAATTCGATGAAGGAGTTGAAGGCGGTTGGCGGTGGCTTGATGAAGGTGTTCAAGGGCCCGCGCTACAAGAAGCAGGATTATCTCGACACGATCTTCCTGGTGTCCAAGCTGATGAAAATGCTGCGTACCGAAGGGCCAATCGCGCTTGAGCCGCATGTCGAGGACCCGACATCCAGCGCCATTTTCAGCGAGTATCCACGGTTGCTCGCTGATCATACATTGATCGCGCTGATTGCCGATACGCTCCGCCTGGTCGTCGTTTCTTCGGGTACGCTTGATGTCCACGCCGTCGAAGAGGTGATGGATAACACGATTAAAACCCACCACCATGAAGTGCAGGGCCCGCAGACCACGCTGCAGACGCTGGCGGATGCGCTGCCCGCGCTGGGCATTGTCGCGGCCGTGCTCGGCGTGGTCAAAACCATGGGATCGATCGATAAACCGCCCGCCGTCCTGGGCGCCATGATCGGTTCGGCGCTGGTCGGCACCTTCATGGGCGTGTTGCTGGCGTACGGGCTGGTCGCGCCGCTGGCGGGCCGGTTGCAGCAGATCATCGATGCCGACGCCGCGATCTACCATACGGTCAAGCAGATCATCATCGCCTCGCTCCACGGCCATCCGCAGCCGCTGGTCATCGAGGCGGCTCGCTCGGGCATTGCCCATAGCAACCAGCCCGGTTTTGCCGAGGTATTTGACGGCTTGCGCGGGCGCTAAGCTATGGCCGCCCGCGCACCCCACGGCACCAACCAGCCCCCCAAGGTCATCGTCAAGAAGATCTATATTGAAGGGCATGGCGGCCATCATGGTGGCGCCTGGAAGGTGGCCTATGCCGATTTCGTGACCGCCATGATGGCCTTCTTCCTGCTGATGTGGCTGCTCGGCGCGACGACGGAAAAGCAGCGCAAGGGCATCGCCGATTATTTCGCGCCGACGATCATCGATTCGCGATCCGAAGGCATCGGCGGCAGCGGCCTGTTTGGCGGCGATGTCATCAGCAGTTCATCACGCGTCGGCAAGGACGCCGGCACGTCCAGCACGCTCAGCCTCGTTCAGCCGCAAATGTCCGACGCGGGCGGGCCAAGGATCGGCACCGGTGACCGCGGATCGCTGCGCAACCGCGAGTTCGAAATTCAGGATCGCAAGAACTTCGATCGCATCAAAGCAAGCGTATCGAAGCAGATGACCGCCAGCCCCAAATTGCAAAAGCTGGCCACGCACGTGAAGTTTGTACGGACAATTGAGGGCATGCGAATCGATTTGGTCGATAATGCCGATTATTCGATGTTCGGCTTGGGGACGACGCTGCTCGAACCTGAAGCCGACAAACTGATCGGGCTGATCGCTGAATCGGTCAAGACACTTGATAACGCGATCATGATTCGCGGCCATACCGATAGCCTTGGCTTCAAGAATGCGGCCGGGATCAACAACTGGTTGCTTTCCAGCAGCCGTGCGGAGGCGACCCGGCGTCGCCTTGCCCAGGATGGCTTGCCCGATAGCCGGTTCGAACGGATCGAAGGCGTTGCTGACCGCGAGCCGATGATCAAGTCTAACCCAGCCGATCCGCGCAATCGCCGGGTGTCGATCACGATGCTGTACCGCAAGAGCATATTCGGCCGATAAGCCAGTGGCGCGCCGGGCGTTCGAGCGCTACCGCTGGCGGATGACCCCCTGCAGCCGGAGCATGCCCGATGACCCCCCGAACAATGCGCCAGCTTCGCCAGTTTCATTTGTGGTTCGGGATGATCTTTGCGCCGGCCATTTTGTTTTTTGCGTTTAGCGGGGCCCTGCAAACCTTTGATTTTCAGGAAACGGTGGATGGCGTCGCCCCGCCGAAATGGATTGCCGTCATCGCCGCGATTCACAAGAAGCAGGACTTCCCAAAACCGCGCAAACCCAGGCCTGCAGCGGCGGCGCTCGTCACCGCTGCCGCCGCGGCTGAAAAATCCGCGCCCGCCCGCCCGGCACCGGCGCATTCACCCTGGCCGCTCAAGGTGTTTGTCGGCCTGATGTCGATTGGGCTGATGGCGTCTACGCTGCTGGGCATCACCATCGCCTTGAGCAATCGCACCAGCCGTCGACGCTCCTTGCTCCTCCTGACTTTGGGGACCGTGCTGCCCATCTCGATGCTGTTCGTCTGACAGTTCATCCGGACAGACGCGCGTGACGGGTTATTTTGACAGCCCCTGGCCAGGCGAAGATGGCACGCCCGATCGTCGCCAGGCCCCGCGTCGTCCTGGCGACGGTCTTGGCCTGCCGCTGCGCCACACATCGCGCGCCACATTGATGTCGACGATGACGGCGCTTGGTGGTCCGGGTGAGGTCTATCTGCTGACTCATTCGGTGTTGCGCGCCAATCTTGGCCTGCCAACGACTGCCCAGGTCGAACGGATTGATCCCCTGACACTGGCGACGATTGATCGCTCGCCGCGCCTGCCGGGTGGGCCAATGTGGCCGGGCGGGATGGCGGTGCATGCCAATGGCGATCTCTATACCGTCTATGGTCGCTGGGCGCACCGGCTTGACCGCGCGTGTCGGGTCAAGGCGGCGCTGCAGCTGCCGATCAACCAGCCCTATAACTCCTTCGTGATCCTTGATTGCGGGCTGATCGTCACCAAGAACCTGTCGGACACGATGCCCGCCCAGCTGACGGTGATTGATCCGGAAACGATGCGCATCATCGCCACGCTCGACTGTCCGGAAGCCTCGATCGCCCGGCTGAGTGCGGTGGGTAACACCGTCTATATCGTCGGGGTGCAGTCGATCTTTCGCTGTGATTGGACTGGGGACGCGCTGCACCGTGATCCCGACTGGCGGCATGATTATGTCGGCGCGACCCGCCAAAGCTATGGTTGGGATGTGGTGCTGGCGCTCGGCCACGCCTGGTTCATGGATAATGGCCGCCACCGCTATCGCACCAGCATGATCGGGCGCGGCGTCTCCCCAACCGCCAATCGTCTGATCCGGGTGGCGCTGGACGATGCCCGCGACCATGCCGCAATCGAGATCAGCGGTCGGGCGGGGGGCAGCATCACCAATCCGCCATTGGTTGATGCCGCGCGGGGGATCGTCATCGGCTTTGATTCCGCCAATCGCTTCATGCGGGCATGGCGGTTCGATGCCGACACCCGCGCGCTTTCGCCTTTGTGGCACCGTGCCGATTTTGGCTGCGCCAGCCATATGGTGCTGCTGCCGACCAGCGGGCAGATCGTCACCAATGATTATCGCCGCGGCGGGGAAGAGGTGGTGCTGCTCGATATCGAAACGGGTGCCGAGCAAGGCCGCACGCGGATTGGCGGGATGACTCAGGGCGTAGTGTTTCCGAGCATCGGCTGGTCGAACGATGTCTATTGGTGTTCGATGCGGCGCGTCGCGCGGGTGTTTGGCTAGAGAGCGTGATGACGTTAGGTCGCTTCAACCTCACACCCGTTCGGGCTGAGCGAAGTCGAAGCCCAGGCGCTCCGCATGCCCTTCGACTTCGCTCAGGGCGAACGGGCTATGGGTTGGTCCAATCCAAAGTCATCACATTCTAGAGCGATTTTCGATCATGCTGCATCGTATCCGCATGGGGCGAAATAATTGGCGCATTCCTGTGGTGAGTAGAGGTTGAGGATGCGACCGATGGCTT
>NZ_NCGH01000029.1:0-38693 GCF_002281505.1 Sphingomonas sp. 28-62-20 | reverse complement strand
GAGCCAGAAGACGCAGGAGATCAAGGAGATCAAGATGCGTCCGAACATCGACGATCATGATTATGATACGAAGATGAAGAAGGTGCTCGAGTTCATCGATGAGGGCGACAAGGTGAAGATCACGCTGCGCTTCCGCGGGCGGGAGCTGAGCCATGGCCAGCTTGGCATGGCGCTACTCCAGCGCGTGCAGGCCGATGTGGTCGAAACCGCCAAGGTCGAAGCCTATCCGCGCATGGAAGGCCGCCAGATGCTGATGGTGCTCGCGCCGAAATAACGCCGGTTCGGCGGGCGGCGATTAGTCGCCCCCGCCGCCATCTCCTCCACCGTCTCCACCGTCCCCGCCATGGCCAGCATCGGCGTGGTGTTTGCCGTGGCCAGCATCACTGCCGATAAACGGCGCATCGCCGCCGCCATCGCTGGTGCCTTTACCGTTTTTGGGCGCCTTGTTGAGCCGACCCGCCATCGACGCCCCAAGCGCGATGAACACAGCGGCCAGCGCGATCCAGACGGCCACACCGGATTTGCCCTTCTTGTCATCGGCGGCAGCGACCAGCAGGAAGGTTATCGAGGGCAAGGCGAACAATGCGGCCTGCCGCCACATCGGCAAGATATCGCGGCGTATCACGTTCATATCACATTTCCCCCAACCCGTTTTCCCGAACAGAAGGTGCCGTGACTTTCCCGTCACGGAAAGGGGTAATCTAGGGCGCTGCTCAATCGCTGTCCGTGCTTATGGTCAGCGCGGACAGGTCGCGCCAGCCATAGGCGGTCTCGGCGTCATGGCCGCTGCCGCGCTCGGCCACGATCTTCCCCCCCAGTCGTTCATAAAAGCCGCGCGCCGGGGCGTTGGTGGACAGCACCCATAACGCCATAGTGCGGTCGCCCTCGGCGATCAGTCGACGGGCCATGGCGCGCATCAGCAATCGCCCAGCGCCACGCCCCTGGCCGCGGCGCAGAATATAGAGCGCGGGCACCTCGCCCGTATAGCCCGCTGTCATCAGGGCCAGGTCGCGCTCGCTGGTGCACGCCCCAAAGCCAATGATACCATCCTGCTCTTCGGCGACATAGACCCCGCGCGCCGTGCCCGCGCCGATCTGCGCACGCCACTGCGCGGTGCGCGCAGCGATGCTCATCGCCTCAATCTCTGCCTGCGAAAGCAAGCCGGCATAGGTCTCCCGCCAGGCAGCGACATGCAGCGCGCCGATTGCTGCACTATCTGCCTCGCTGGCGCGCCGGACGCGCATTTCGGACATTATTCTACACTCGCTAACCGGCCCTCAGGCTGACAAATCCTGGGCTTCAGATTGGTCATGCGGCGGGCGGCTCCCACAGTTCGATGGCATTGCCCTCGGGGTCATGGATGCGCGCGAACTTGCCAACCGACGGGTCATTCCATTCCGCGCGCGTTTCGATCGCGATTCCGGCGGTGGAGAGCTGCTCAAGCATCGCATCAAGGCTCGCAACGCGCAGATTGAGCATGAACTGTTTATCCGCCGCAAAATAATCCGTGTCGTGCTTGAACGGCGCGAACACCACTGGCCCGCCTTGCGTCTTCCAGGTCCATTCATCGACCGGGCCGGTGTCCTCGGCCGCGCAGCCTGCGCCAATGCCCAGATGCTCACGGTACCAGGCGTTTAGCGCATCCGGGTCTTGCGCGCGAAAGAATAGCCCGCCGATTCCCAATACTGCCATGTCATCTTCCCCCCCTGTTTTTCGCTGGCCCTAGGCGGCCTCTGCCCAGCCCTGTTCGTTGGCGGCTGCCCCCAGCAGGCGGCGTTCGATGGATCGCAACCGCTGGCTGCTGCTGATCTTATCGCCCAACAGGTCGGTCAGATAGAAGGTATCGACCGCGCGCTCGCCATAGGTCGCGACATGCGCCGAATGGATCGTGACCTTGGATTGGAACAGCGCCAGCGCCAGCCGATTGAGCAAGGCCGGTCCGTCGCGCGCGTTGACCTCGACGACGGTAAACCGGTTCGACGCCTGATTGTCGATCAAGACGACCGGCGCGATTTCAAAAGCCTCTGCGCGGACGCGGGACAGAGGCTTGGCCTTGAGCCGATCGGCCAGCTTGCCGCGATTGGCGAGCGAATCCTCGATCGCCGTCTTTAATCGGGCCAATTGTTCGGGCTGGTCGAAGGGGCGGCCGAACGGGTCCTGGACCAGGAAGTTATCCAGCGCCATGCCGTCGCGCGTGGTGTGGATCCGCGCGTCGATGATGTTGCCGCCAGCGACATGGATTGCCCCGGCCGCGCGATAGAACAGCCCGGGATGATCAGCGGCATAGAGCGTGACCAGCGTTGCGCCACGCCCGGGATAGACTTGCGCTTCGATCGACAGCTGAGCGTTGCCAGCCCTTTCAATCAACCGGGCGTTGCTGGCCAGCGCATCATCGGGCTCTGCCACCCAATAAGGTTCGGGCAGCCGCGCGACCAGCGCCTTGAAGCGCGCTTCGTCCCAGCCCAAAGTCGCGGCGAGGGTCGCCTGCTTTGCCTCTATCCTTTCGCTGCGGCCCTTTTGCTTATGGCCAAGGCGCAGCACTTCTTCGGCGGATTCGTACAAATCCGTCAGCAACTGACGCTTCCAGCTGTTCCAGACACCGGGGCCAACGGCGCGGATATCGACGACGGTCAGCGCCAGCAGCAGGCGTAGCCGCTCCGGGCTCTGGACGATCTCTGCAAAGTCGAGGATCGTTTTAAAGTCGGAAAGATCACGCTTGAAGGCGGTCGCCGACATCAGCAAATGGCAGCGCACCAGCCAGGCGACGGTCTCGGTTTCCGCTGCAGACATGCCAAGCCGGGGGCATAGGCGCTGCGCCACCTCTGCACCCAGCACCGAATGATCACCACCACGGCCCTTGGCGATATCGTGCAGCAGCACCGCCACATAGAGCACCCGACGCGAGACGATCCGCTTCAGGATGCCCGCTGCCAATGGATGATCTTCTGCCAGTTCGCCGCGTTCGATCCGCGCGAGCAGCCCAATTGCGCGGATCGAATGCTCATCGACGGTATAATGATGATACATGTCAAACTGCATCTGCGCGACGACCCGGCCGAAGTCAGGCACGAAGCGGCCGAACACGCCCGCCTCATTCATCCCACGCAACACCGATTCCGGGTCACGCGGGGAGGTGAGTATGTCGAGGAAAAAGGCATTCGCGCGCGGATCGGTCCGAATATCGTCGGCCAGTTTTGAATCGCGCGCGGCCACGCGCATCGCCATCGGGTGGACTTCCAGGCCATGTTTGTCGGCCAGCCAGAAAATCTCAATCAGCCTAACAGGATCGCGCGCGAAGAAATCATCGCCGGGCAGCGCCAATCGCCCGCGATCGAGGATGAGGCCATTAAGCTTACGCGGCGATCGCCTGAGCAAGGGCAGCCCGAAGCGGCGGCCGCTGCGCGCGAATTTTTCATCAAGATGCGCCAGGAAAACACCGGTCAGATCGCCGACGGTTTTCGCCTGCAGGAAATAATGCCGCATGAAGCGTTCAACCCGCGACTGCCCCGCGCGATCGGCATAGCGCATGCGCTCGGCGATTTCGCGCTGCACGTCAAAAGTCAGCCGGTCTTCCGCGCGCCCGGCGATCAAATGAAGGTGGCAGCGCACCGCCCACAGGAAATTTTCGGCGCGGTGGAACTGGCGATATTCGATCCGCGTCAGCAGCCCGGCTTCAACCAATTCGGCGACGCTACGGACATTATAGGCATATTTGCCCATCCAGAACAGCGTGTGAAGATCGCGCAGGCCGCCCTTGCCTTCCTTGATATTGGGTTCGACGACATAGCGGCTGTCGCCCATTTTCTGGTGACGCGTGTTTCGTTCGGCGAGCTTGTCGGCGATGAACTGGCGCGCGGTGCCGGCCTGGACCTCTGCCTTGAAGCGGCGCGCGGCTTCGTCATATAAATCCGTATCGCCCCACACATAGCGCGCTTCAAGCAAGGCCGTGCGGATCGTCATGTCCGCCTTGGCCTGGCGCACCATCTCGTCAAGCGAGCGCGATGAATGGCCGATTTTCAGCCCCAAATCCCATAGCGCATAGAGCATCGATTCGATCACTTGTTCGGACCAGGCCGTCTGCTTCCAGGGCGTGAGGAAACCGATATCGACATCGGAAAATGGCGCCATCTCGCCGCGGCCATAGCCGCCAACGGCGATCAAGGTGATCCGTTCGCTCGTCGTCGCATTGGGCTTGGGGTACAATCGCTCGGTGATGAAATCATAGAGCAGGCGGATGATCTGATCGATCAGAAATGCCTGCGCTGCCGCTGCTTCCAACCCGCGCGACGGGTGCTCGTTCAACCGCCGGGCGATTTCGGCGCGGCCATCGGCGAGCGCCGAGGCAAGCAATCGCGTGGCGGTCTGGCGCATGCTGGCCGCGTCACTGGCGTCAAGAGCAGCTAGCGTATCAGCAATTGCGCGCCGATCGATAATCGTTCGGCGTTGCGGCAGGGAGTCAAAACGGCTGGCCATCGGCGCAAGCTACAGCCATTCGGCTGCCCGGTCACCTCCAGAAAGACCGCTTTCGCTTCCAATATGCCCAAGCGGGTAGCGCGTTACCGCATAATTAACCATCGCGCCGCTAGGTTCATGGAATGCCAGCACTTATTCGCCAATTGCAGAAAATGCCGATGATCGGCCAGCTGCGCGCTGTGCGGGCGCTGTTTGCAATCGATGGGCTGAGCCGCGCGGATCGCGTCGCCGCGACAATGCGCATGGCGCTGCGCTTTGCGCCACTTAATCTGGTGACTGCAATCGGCATGGCGGCGCTTTATGCGTTCCGCGTCCAACAGCCGCTGATCCTGGTCGCAACGCTACCGATTATTGCTGCCGTGGTCGGGCTGATCATGCTGACCTGGCAGGATAGATTGCAACGAAGGCTGGCCGCACCGGATCAAGGGGTGCGCTTTGTTAACGGCTTTGCGCTGGCGATTGGACTGGCGTGGTTCGTGCTGATCGGCGCGCTCAATATGGCGCCGCTAAGCGAAGACCGGGTGGGCCTTTTCTGCGTCAATGTCGCGGTGATCTGTCTGGGCGGCACGGTCTTTACGTTGCTGCCCGAAGCGGCGCTGATTTTCATGGGGGTGGTCGCCATCCGGCTGGCGATGGATTTGACCGCGATTGTTCCGGTGCCGGCTTTCTATGTCGCCGCGATCATCGCCTTTGTCGGCGCGCTGCAGACACTGGCGATCGGCCAGGCGCGCCTGTTTGCTGATCGCACGCGGGCGGGCATTGATCTCGCCGCGCTCGAACGACGCCGGATCGATGCAGAGCGCCGTGCCGCCGACGATCAGCGCGCGCTTGAACGCGCGCATGAACAACGCCGCATCGCCGAACAACAGCGCGCCGCTGATGCCCAGCAAATGGCGATGGCCGAACATGCCCAGCGGTTCGACACCTCGGTGGTCGCGGTGATTGCCATTTTGAGTGACGCGGCACGGGAGTTGGGCGGATCGACCGCAAAACTCACCAAATTGGGCGAGGCCAGCGGCACGCATGTATCGGCCGTGCGGACCCGCGCGCTGACGGTGACGCAATCCATGGCCGATGTGCAGCGCGCTGCGGGCGATTTGCGCGCGGCAATCGGCGCAATCGCACAGGAAGTGACCGCGCAGGTCAATGCGACAGCCAGTGCCGAAACCGTGTCTGCCTTGGCGCGTGCCCAGGCCCGTGAACTGGCCGATAGCAGCGCGATGGTGCGCGGTATCACCGCCAAGATCGAACGCATCGCTCAGCGCACCAATACGCTGGCGCTCAACGCGCTGATCGAAGCGACGCAATCGGGCGAAGCGGGGGCGGCCTTTGCCGTCGTCGCTGGCGAGGTGAAGGCGCTGGCCGCGCAGACCCGCGCCGCTGCACTCGAAATCGGTGAACATATCGCCGATATGGATTCCAATGCGGGGGATGTCGCCGCCTCGGTGGATGCGATGGCCAATGATGTCGGCCGGATCGCGATTGGCGCCACCGACATCGCCCGTGCGATCGAAGCGCAACGCCGGGCAACGGACGGCATCCTGGCCGGCGTTGACGGCGCGCGAGACGATGCCCAGACCGTCCAGGCCGATCTGCAAGCACTCGCCGATCACGCCCAGGCGGCGGTCGGCCTTGCCCATCTCATCGAACGGGTGGCCACCGACATCGGCACCCAATCCGACCAGCTGGGTTCGGCAAGCACGGCCTTTGGGGAGCGGCTGCGCGGGCGGTGATGCTGTTGTCGTTAGCGCTCGAGCGTTAACCCCCGCGCGCCACCGCTTTCAATTTATACACTAGATCGAGCGCCTCGCGCGGGGTGAGGGCATCGACGTCAATTGCCTCAATCGCGGTGCGCAGGGGATCGCGGGCTTCCTCGACGATTTCGGCGGCGGCGGCGAACAATGGCAGATCGTCGAGCCCCGCCGCCAGTCCGCCGGTCTTGGCGCGGCCCGCTTCCAGCTTGGCCAGGACCGACTTCGCCCGCGCAATTGTCACTGGCGACAGCCCTGCCAGACGCGCGACGGCCAGGCCGTAACTGCGATCGGCTGGCCCCTCGCTCACTTCATGGAGCAGCACCAGATCGCCCTTCCATTCGCGCGCGCGGACATGGTGGAGGGTGAGCGCGTCGCACCGTTCGGCGAGCCGCGTCAGTTCGTGATAATGCGTCGCGAACAGGCAGCGGCAGCGGTTGTCCTCATGGATCGCCTCGACCACGGCCCAGGCAATCGCGAGCCCGTCATAGGTGCTCGTCCCGCGCCCGACCTCATCAAGGATGACGAAGCTCTGCGGTGTCGCTTGGGCGAGGATCGCAGCGGTCTCGACCATCTCGACCATGAAGGTCGATCGCCCGCGCGCGAGATTGTCCGACGCGCCGACGCGGCTGAACAACCGGTCGACCAGCCCGAGTTTGGCCGATGTCGCGGGGACATAACTGCCGGCCTGCGCGAGCACGGCGATCAGCGCATTCTGGCGCAGGAAGGTCGATTTGCCGCCCATGTTGGGGCCAGTCACCAGCCATAGCCGGTTATCCGCCGACAAGCGGCAGTCATTGGCGACAAAGCGCCCGCCCGCCTTGGCGACCGCCGCTTCGACGACGGGGTGCCGCCCGCCCTGAATATCGAAACAGGCGTGATCGACCAGGGCAGGGCGTGCCCAGCCGCCTTCGCTCGCGCGCTCGGCGAGGCCCGCCGCGACATCGAGCCGGGCGAGGGCATCGGCGGTCGCGGCGATGGCCTCCCGGTTGGCAAGCGCGGTGTCGGTCAGTTCCTCCAGATGCGCGGCCTCGGCGGCTAGCGCGTGCGCGCCGGCCTGCGTCACCTTCAATGCAACATCGTGGAGATCGGGTGCGTTGAAGCGGACTGCGCCCGCCATCGTCTGGCGATGCGTGAAGCCGCTTGTCGGTTGCATCAGCGGATCGGCGGCGCGCGCGGGCACTTCAATATGATAGCCGAGCACGCCATTATGCTTGATCTTGAGCGCGGCAATGCCGGTGCGCTGGCGATAGTCCGCTTCGAGTGCCGCGATGGCGCGCCTGCCGCCCGCGCCCGCATCGCGCAGGTCGTCGAGCGCGGCATCGAAGCCCGGCGCGATATAGCCACCCGCCGCTGCATCGATCGGCGGCGATGCCACCAGCGCGCGCGCGAACAGGTCGATCAGCGCGCCGTGGCCGCGCAGTTGCGGGGCCAGTTGCGCCAGCAACGCGGGTGCCTGCTCGATCCGCCCCAGCCGCTCGCCCAGCCGCCACGCCGCATCGAGCCCATCGCGCAACTGTCCCAGATCGCGTGGACTCCCGCGCCCCGCCGCGATCCGGCCCAAGGCGCGGCCGATATCGGGCAGGGCGCGCAAGGTGCCGCGGAGCTGCTCGCGCAGCCCGGCGTCGTCATGAAACAACTGAACCAGGTCGAGCCGCGCCTCAATCCGCCCGCGATCCATCAGCGGCGCGCCGATATCGGCAGCGAGCAGGCGCGCCCCCGCCCCCGTCACAGTGCGATCGACCGCGTCGAGCAGGCTGCCTTTGCGCGCGCCGCCGGTAGTGGCGGTCAGCTCCAGGCTCTCGCGCGTTGCGGCATCGATCGCCATCGCCTCGCTCGTCCGGGCAAGACGCGGCGGGCGGAGGAAGGGGAGCGATCCTTTGCCATTATGGTCGAGATAGCGAACTAGCCCCCCCGCCGCCGCCAATGCCGCGCGGGAAAAACTGCCAAAGCCATCGAGCGTCGCCACCCCGAACAGGGTCTTGATTCGTGCCTCACCACTAGCGCTGTCGAACTCCGCGCGGGGCCTGCGCCCGGTCGCCAAGTCTTCGAACGCGGTGGCGTCCGACGCGATCGTCTCGGCGGGCGCTAGCCGCGCGATATCAGCGGCCACCGACGCAGCATCGGTCTCGATTATCTCGAACCGCCCGGTCGAGATATCGGCAGCGGCAATCGCCACCCCGCCCGCTGCCTCGCCGATCGCCACGCACCAATTGGCGGTGCGCGCATCGAGCAGCGCTTCCTCGGTCAGCGTCCCCGCCGTCACCACGCGAACAATCGCGCGCCCGACCAAAGTCTTGCCGCTGCGCTTCTTGGCCTCTGCCGGGCTTTCGGTTTGTTCGGCAATGGCAACCCGGTGCCCGGCCTTGATCAGCCGCGCGAGATAGCCCTCTGCCGCATGGACTGGCACCCCGCACATCGGGATCGGGACGCCGTCATGCTCGCCGCGTGCAGTCAATGCGATGTCGAGGCTGGCAGCGGCGATCTTGGCATCTTCGAAAAACATCTCGAAGAAATCGCCCATCCGGTAGAAGAGCAGGCAATCCTCGGCCTCCGCCTTCAGCGCCAGATATTGCGTCATCATTGGGGTGGGGGCGGTGCCGGTCATCGATCGGTTGATACAGCCAAGCATCCTATGTTCAAGGCGATGCGCGCCAGGGGTGGAAGAAACGGCATCGGCCCCGTAAAGACCGGGTATCAGCTGAAGGGCCAGCCATGACCGATGAATCGACCGTCCAGTTTTCCGAGCGTGAGGCGCTGCTGTTCCATTCGGAGGGGCGGCCGGGCAAGATCGAGATTATCGCGTCAAAGCCCATGGCCACCCAGCGCGACCTGGCGCTCGCCTATTCGCCGGGCGTCGCGGTGCCGGTGCGCGCAATTCATGAAAATCCGGCGGCGGCCTATGAATATACCGCCAAGGGCAATCTGGTCGCGGTGATCTCCAACGGTACCGCGATTCTGGGCATGGGCAATCTGGGCGCGCTGGCGTCAAAGCCAGTGATGGAAGGCAAGGCGGTGCTGTTCAAGCGCTTCGCCGATGTTGATGCGATCGATATCGAACTGGCCACCGAAGATCCCGATGCGATCATCAACGCGGTTGCGCTGATGGAACCCAGCTTTGGCGGCATCAACCTTGAAGACATCAAGGCGCCCGAATGCTTCATCATCGAACAGGCGCTGAAGGAGCGGATGAAAATCCCGGTCATGCATGATGATCAGCATGGCACCGCGATTATCGCCGCTGCCGGGCTGATCAACGCGCTGTTCCTCACCGGGCGCAACATCAAGGATATCCGCGTCGTCATGAACGGCGCCGGCGCTGCCGCGATTGCGTGTGCCGAACTGATCAAGGCGATGGGGCTGCCGCATGATCAGCTGATCATGTGCGACAAATCCGGCGTGATCTATCAGGGCCGCGAGCATGGCGACATGAACCAGTGGAAATCCGCCCACGCCGCCAAGACCGATCGCCGCACGCTGGAAGAGGCGCTCGACGGCGCTGATGTGTTCATGGGCCTGTCGGCAAAGGGCGCATTGGCACCCGAATATCTGATGAAGATGGCGGCCAAGCCAATCGTCTTCGCCATGGCCAATCCCGATCCCGAAATCACCCCCCCCGATGCCAAGCGCGTTCGGCCCGACGTCATCATCGCCACCGGGCGTTCGGATTATCCCAACCAGGTCAACAATGTGCTTGGTTTCCCCTTCATCTTCCGCGGTGCGCTCGATGTGCGCGCGACCGCGATTAATAATGAGATGAAGGTCGCCGCCGCCAATGCGCTGGCCGAACTCGCGCGCCAGCAAGTGCCTGAGGAAGTGGCGGTCGCTTACGGGGTGCGCCACAGCTTTGGCGTCGATTACATCATTCCGGCCCCGTTTGATCCGCGACTGATGGAAATCGTCCCCGTTGCAGTCGCGCAGGCGGCAATGGATTCGGGCGTTGCGACCAAGCCGATTCTCGACATGGAGGCCTATCGCCAGTCGCTCCGCGCGCGGCTCAACCCGACCACCTCGGTGCTGACGCTGGCTTATGAAAGCGCGCGCGCCAACCCCAAGCGCGTGTTGTTTGCCGAAGGCGAAGAGGAAGTCGTACTGCGCGCCGCGATCGAGTTCAAGGCGGGCGGCTATGGCACGCCGGTGCTGGTGGGGCGCGACGACGTCTATGATCGCCTCCGCGCGCTCGGCGTCACCGATCCCGAGACATATGAACTGCACAACAGCCGCAAATCGCCGCTGGTCCCCAAGATGGTCGAGTTTCTCTACGAACGGCTCAAGCGGCGCGGTTATCTGCTGCGCGATTGCGAACGCATGATCAACCAGGATCGCAACATCTTCGGCGCGGTGATGCTGCAACTGGGCGAGGCCGATGTGATGATCACTGGCATCACGCGGCCCTATGCGCAAACGATGCGCGAGGTTCGGCGCGTAATCGATCCGATCAAGGGCCGCACCGCGTTCGGCGTGCATGTGATGGTCGGCGCCAAGCACACCGTGTTCATGGCCGATACCACGATCAACGAACGCCCGACGGCGGAAGAACTCGCCGACATTGCCGAGCAGACCGCTTTGGTCGCCAAGCGCATGGGCCATGAACCGCGCGTTGCTTTCCTCAGCTATTCGAATTTCGGCAATCCCGAAGGGCGCTGGCTGGAGAATATCCGCAACGCGGTGTGCGTCCTGAACGATCGCCACGTCAGCTTCGAATATGAAGGCGAAATGGCGCCTGATGTGGCGCTCAACCCGCGCCAGTTGGCGAACTACCCCTTCGCGCGGCTTTCCGGCCCCGCCAATGTGCTGATCATGCCCGGCCTGCAAAGCGCCAACATCTCCGCCAAACTGCTCCGCGAACTGGGCGGTGATGCAGTGATTGGCCCGATGCTGGTCGGCATGGAAAAGAGCGTCCAGATCGCCCCGATGACGAGCACTGCGAGCGAACTCGTGACGCTGGCGGTGCTGGCGGCGGGGGGGATTGCTGGGTAGGAGTCTCGAAGAATAGACTTCGCTTAGCTGTCCTCATCCAGATATGAATGAGGAAGGTTGTCCGCGATGAACTCGACCGCGCGAAGCGCGCGCTCAGCGTCCTCGAAACTGATCTCTTCGCCGTGGATCGCCTTGTTGGCGATCCCAAGAAATGATCCCATTGCACCGCGGAACCGTGAGTTATGGAATATGCGTGGGCTGAGCGTCTTTCGCGAGCCACCGATCAGCGGCAGCATCGTCATTTCCATTCTCCGGCGCGCGCCCGCGAGCCCGGTCCAAAGGTCGTTCGTCCGAATCTCCATTCGAGCGGCCTGCGCAATCCTAGCAATTTCCTGCGCAACGTGGGTGCGATCTAACTCGCTTAACTGGTCAATATATGCCTCGCTTCGCGATACCGGGGCGGATTCCTTCCCGGTTTCCCAAGTGGATGGTGGACGTAGACTCGGGTCGCCCGGTTCACCACTTGACGGTTCAGACGAGTCCAGAGGCAGCTCGACCTCGAGCGGCGCCGGCTGATTAACCAACTCTGTCAGTCGCTGAAGGCTGCGGTAGACCTTGGATTGCGTCTCAGTGTCTTTTAGCAGCGTCTCGAGCGGCACAGCGCCAAGCTGGTCGCGAAGGATGTCGCCCAAATTCTTCAGGTCGCCCGTTGCAAGCACAGCGTCGAAGTCATCGGTATTGGCAGCGGCAAGTGCTTTCTTTTTGAGACGGCCCTCGAGCACAACGCCCAAAGCTGTGCGCGCAGCCGCTATCAAACCGCTCGCAACGAGGGCAGCGACAACATTCGACCAATCCCAGACAGGTGACATCAGAGCAGGCCCCGCTTCCGGAGCAACTGAAGGAATAGTTTTACTTCGCTGAGTTCGCCTGCAATCGCCCGCAGCCGCGCGTAGCGAGCCCCTATAAAGCGGACCCTCCAAAAAGCGCCCATTCCGATCATAATCGAGAGTGTGCTTCCGGCCGACAGCATGATGATGACGATGCTCGGGCTAGGATCGGTCTTGGCAAACAACGTTACCAAACCGATCAGTCCAGCTGCGCCGGTCGCGAGGAACCATTTGCCGACCTCAAGCCAGCGGGTGTGCTCCCATTCAAAAGTCTTCTCGATGACTTTGTGTGGCTCGACGTCGGTCGCCACTAAACGCATTAGATCTACGAGCTGAAGCATCTTCATGTTTCAATCATCTCGCTTTCATCCATAAATGTCACGCCTTAAGCTTCGCCGGGTTCAGGATATACGCTGTGAGCATGTGCGATGACCGACGAGGTTCCTTACGATTAGCCATCTTATCGAAGCTGCAGAGAAGTGCGAGCTGTAAGAATTTTCGGTTGGTCCTTATCGTGCGACTTGTAGTCATTTGACGCAATCCTGCAGAATTGCCAATTCAATGAACAGTGAATGTAGGGGAGTTGGACGGCTGACGCTACTGGTCGTTCCCTTAACAAGGGCAGACAGCGGACGATCCCTCACGTTATATGACCAACTTGACCAGAATATCCGACGAATTTCTTTCCTACACCATATTGTTCATTATATGTTCCGATCTGCTCTTTGAAATCGTCGAACCGTGTCCCGGTTAAAGGCCACCGCCCCGGTCTCGCCAAAACTGCGCCAGACCCGCAACTTCCGCAACTTCACCCCCCAACTTCGGATCGCCAACCAACCCAAGCTGTTATCCCATCGGGGCCGATGCGCTCGTTCGTGCGTTTGTGCGCCATTCCCTCAACGCAAAGGTGCTTTCATGAAAATCCCCCAAGGCGCGCTTGTCGCCATCGTCGATGGCGAGATTTTGAACTTGTTTCGCAACACGGGGGATGAGGCCACGCCGTCGCTCACCGCGGTGCCTGATGTCGCCGTGTCGATGGAAAACAAGGGCTCGGGCGGGCGGCATAACAGCAGCTCGACGAACCCCGCCGACAGCCAGCAGGAGGAGGACAGCTTTGCCGCTGGCGTTGCTGCGGTGCTCAACAAACGCGTGCTCGATCACAAGGTCGATGACCTGATCATCGTCGCCGCGCCGCGCACGCTCGGCGAATTGCGCAAGCATTACCACAAGGCGCTCGAAGCGATTCTGGTCGGGGAGATCGCGAAGGATCTGACAGGGCATTCGACCGCCGATGTCGAAAAGATCATCACGGCGGCCTGATCGGCCCTCGCTGGAAACTTTAGGTCCGTTCTGCTACATGACCATCTAGATGGTCAGGAGCGGGCGATGGAGACTTACAGCATTGCCGATGCCAAGGCGCGGTTGAGCGAGCTGATCGACCGCGCCGAAGCGGGTGAAACCGTGTCGATCACCCGACGCGGCAAGCCCGTCGCGCGGCTGGTGGCGGAGGAACAACCGAAAAAGCCGATCGATGTGGAGGCGATGCGGCGCATGCGCGCCCTCTCAACGCCCTATGTCGATCCCGATGGATTGTCGTTCGTCGAACGACTTCGGCGTGAAGATTTGCTTTGACCCTCGTCTATCCGGATACGTCGGTGCTGGTTAGCGCTTATGTTGAAGAGGCATTTTCCCTGATTGCAGAGACATGGCTGATCAGCATTCTTCCGGGCGATATGGTAAGCAGCGCTTGGTGCGAAACCGAAATTGCATCGGCGCTCGCGGCCAAGGCTCGCGCCAGACAGATATCGCCCACGGATCGACCACAGATGCTCGCGATGATCACCGCCATGCTCCATGCAACCGCGCGATTCATCCCAATCAACAAACGTCATTTTGAATCGGCTGGCGATTTGCTGTCCCGAAGCGCATTGCCGCTCGGCAGTGGCGATGCGCTACACCTCGCCGTTGCTGCAGCAGCGGGCGCGACGCTCGTCACGCTCGACCGGCGGATGGCCGAGGCCGGGTTGGGCCTCGGCCTCGACGTCCAGTTGCTCGGTTAGGTTACGCGTCGATGCTGGTCCCCAGCGCGCCGTAGACCAGCCCGCCATCGACCGCGATCGTCTCGCCCACCACATAATCGCCCGCGCGGCTGGCGAGGTAGATGGCAGTGCCGGCCATGTCCTCGTCGACGCCGATCCGCTTGGCGGGAATGCCCTTGGCGATCGCGTCGCCATGGTCGCGCGCGGCCTTGTTCATTTCGCTGGCAAAGGCGCCCGGCGCGATCGAGGTGACGTTGATGTGATCGGTGATCAGCCGCGCCGACATCCGCTTGGTGAGATAGATCAGCGCCGATTTTGACGCATGATAGCTGTACGTCTCCCACGGATTGAGCCGCAGCCCATCGATCGAGGTGATGTTGATCACCTTGGCGGGCTGGCCCGCACTAGCCCCGGCCTTCAGCGCCTCGTGCAGCGCCTGGGTAAGGAAGAAGGGCGATTTGACGTTCAGGTCCATCACCTTGTCCCAGCCTTTTTCGGGGAAGGTCTCGAAGCTCTCGCCCCAGGCAGCACCCGCATTGTTGACGAGGATGTCGAGCTTGTCGGTGTGCTCGGCCAGCTGTGCGGCAAGTGCCTTGCAGCCCGCGACGGTGGAAACGTCCTGCGGCAGCGCGATGCATTTGTCGCCGAGTTCCTTGGCGGTTTCGAAACAGGCTTCGGCTTTGCGCGAGCTGATATAAACGGTCGCGCCTTGGGCGATAAAGCCTGCCGCGATCATCTTGCCAATGCCGCGCGAGCCGCCGGTGACGAGCGCAATCCGGCCATCGAGCCGGAAGAGGTTGGTGGTGTCCATGTGATATTCTCCTGTTTTTAGGTGACGCGCGGCACTGGCCTCAGCCCCCGCGCTTGATTGTCTCTCTGGCAATGATCAGCTGCTGGATCTGGCTGGTGCCCTCATAAATGCGGAATAGCCGCACGTCGCGGTAGAGCCGCTCGATCCCGTAATCGGCAATATAGCCCGCCCCGCCGAAAATCTGCACTGCGCGGTCCGCCACGCGGCCGACCATTTCGCTGGCATAATATTTCGACGCCGCCGATTCCATCACGACGTCCTTGCCCGCATCCTTCGCGGCGGCGGTCTCCAGCACCAGCGCGCGTGCGGCCAGCGCTTCGGTCTTTGAATCGGCGATCATCGCCTGGATCAGTTGATGCTCGGCGATTGGCTTGCCGAACTGCTTGCGCTCGGTCGCATAAGCGACACAGTCAGCGATCAGTCGTTCAGCGACCCCGATGCACACCGCCGATATATGCAACCGCCCGCGATCGAGCACGCGCATCGCGATCTTGAAGCCTTCGCCCTCGGCACCCAGCATATTGGCCGCTGGCACTTCGACATCATCCATGATGACATCGGCGACCTTTGCGCCCTTTTGCCCCATTTTCTTTTCCGGTTCGCCGATGCTGAGGCCGGGCAGGGTGCGGGGCACGAGAAAAGCGGAAACGCCGCGCCCGCCAGCTTCCTCGCCGGTGCGGGCCATCACCGTGAACAGATCGGCCTTGTCGGCATTGGTGATGTAGCGCTTGGTGCCCGACAGGCGGTACACGTTGCCGTCCTTCACGGCCCGCGTTTTCACCGCGCCGGAATCGCTGCCGACATCGGGTTCAGTGAGCGCAAAGCTGGTAACGATGTCGCCACTGGCGATGCGCGGCAGCCAGGCGGCCTTTTGTTCGGGCGTGCCGGCCATCACCAGCCCCTGGCTGCCGATGCCGACATTGGTGCCAACGGCTGATCGGAAGGCGGGGGTGGTGCGGCCAAGCTCAATCGCGACGCGCACCTCCTCGCTCATCGTCAGGCCAAGCCCGCCATAGTCCTCGCCAATCGACAGGCCAAACAGGCCGAGCGCGCGCATTTCGTGAAGGATGTCAGCAGGGATCGCATCGTCGGCCTCTACCTGCGCCTCGATCGGGCGCAGCTTTTCGCTGACGAAGCGGCGCACTGTATCGATCAGCGCATCAAAAGTTTCTGCATCAAGCGCCACGGCCCTCATCCTCTTGATATTTTGACCATCCGCTATCGCAGCCGCTGCCTCGCCGCAAGTCGCCCAAACCCGAAATTCCAAAAGCAAGTGACGCGCCCTTGGAGGATCGCTATCGTGGACATCAAAATAGCAGAGAGAGGATCGTTGTTCATGCGCTTTTCGGGCAAGCGTGCCGTCGTTACCGGCGCTGCATCGGGCATTGGACGGGCAACAGTGCTTCGGTTGGTCGATGAAGGCGCCGAAGTTTGGGCGGGTGATATCGACGAAGTCGGCGGGCTGGAGCTAGCGCAAACCTCCAATGGCCGAATCCATTTTCAGCGTACCGATGTTACGAAAGCGGCCGATATCGAAGCGCTGATCCTGGCCGCGGAGGCAGCGGGCGGGATCGATATTCTGTTCAACAATGCCGGGGCGGGTGGTGCGCGCGCCAAGATCGATGCGATCACCCCCGATGAATGGGATGATACGCAAAATCTGCTGCTGCGCTCGGTCGCGCTCGGCATCCGGTATGCGGCCCCCTTAATGGCCGCGCGGGGTGGCGGGGCAATCGTCAACACCGCCTCCATCGCTGCCCTGCAGACCGGGGCAGCGCCGACCGCTTATTCAGTCGCCAAGGCGGGTGTGCTGCATTTAAGCAAGATGGCCGCAGCTGACCTTGCCCAGCACAACATCCGCGTCAACGCGATCTGCCCAGGGTTCATCACCACCAACATCTTCACCAGTGCGCTGGGGATCGATGGCGACAAGCGCGTTCAGGCCAATGCCGCGATCGGATCGATCGCCAACCTCGCCCAGCCCCTGCAATATGCCGGTCAGCCAGAGGATATCGCCGCCGCCGTTGCCTATCTCGCTAGCGACGATGCGCGCTTCGTCACGGGCACGCATATCGTCGTCGATGGCGGCATGACGATCGGCCCGCGCCATAGCTGGGACCCCAAGGTGCCATCGCTGTTCGCGATGCTGGAAGCGTTTCAGTGAGCACAACCATCGCGGTGCCCGCCGCGCGCAAGCTGCCCGCGCGCAGCAAATTGGCATTCGGCTTTGGCTCAATCGCCTATGGCATCAAGGATAATGGCTTCGCGACTTTCCTGCTGCTCTATTATAACCAGGTGATTGGCCTGTCGGCGGGCGCGGTCGGCATTGCGATCATGATGGCGATGGTGATCGAATCCTTTGTCGATCCCGCCGTCGGCTTTCTGTCGGACCATACCCGCAGCAAATGGGGCAGGCGGCATCCCTGGATGTACGGTTCGGCGATTCCCGTCGCGATCGGCTGGCTGTTGTTGTGGAACCCGCCCAGTGGCTGGAGCCAGACGGCGTTGCTCTTCTATTTGTTCGGCAGTGCCCTGCTGGTGCGGATTGCGCTGTCGACTTTTGAGATCCCCGCAGCGGCGCTGGGGCCAGAGCTCAGCTCCGATTATGACGAACGCACGCGGATCTTCTCCTATCGCTATCTGTTCGGCTGGGTGGGCGGGCTCGGCATGCTCTCGCTCGCTTATGCGGTGTTCCTCGTGCCCGATGCGACGCATGCGGTGGGGTTGCAGAACGGCCCCGGCTATGGCCGCATGGCGTTGCTGGGGGCGATCCTAATGGTCGTGTCGATCCTGGTTTCAGCGGCGGGGTTGCATCCGGAAATCAAGCATCTGCCCAAACTCGCCGAAAGCGATGAGACGGTGTCCGACCATTTCGCTGCCTTTCGGCAGACCGTGGCCAATAAGGGCTTCATGGTGCTGATGATCGCCGGGCTATGCGCCTATACCGCGCAGGGCATCTCCTTCGCTTTGTCGAACTATATGTACCAATATGTGTGGATGATGCAGGGCAGCGACTATCAGTGGCTGTCGCTGTCGCTGCTGATCGGCGTGGTGGTGGCGTTTTTCATCACACCGCGCCTGACCCGGGTCGGCGACAAAGGGCGCGTGGGGATGCTGTTGTCGGCTGGCAACGCCATGCTCGTCGTCAGCCCCTATATCCTGCGTCTGATGGGGGTGTTCCCCGCGCCCGAATCGCCGCTGGCGCTGCCGCTGCTGCTGGTGATCTTCGGGGCCAACACCACCTGCGGTGTCGGCGCTTTCATTCTTGGCGCATCGATGCTCTCCGATGTGGTCGAGGAATCGGAAATGCGCACTGGGAGAAGGTCTGAAGGGGTGTTCTTTGCCGGCAGTTTTTTCGTGCAGAAGATGGTCGGCGGGCTCGGCATCTTCATGGCCGGCGTCATTCTGGCGATTGCGCAATTCCCGGCATCGGCCAAGCCGGGGCAGGTGCCGCTCGCCACCGTTGACCGGCTGACGCTGATCTTCATCGTCCTATTGCTGCTGTTCTACGGGCTGGCGGCGTTCGTCTATTCGCGTTTCCCCTTTGGTCGGGCCGAACATCAGGCGCGGCTGGCGCGGATGGGGGCAACGACGGGCGGGTAAGGCTGGGTCGGGCCGGTGTCCCTGCGCCGACCAGAGCCTTTGCGCGCGTCGGCACCTCGGCAAATCCCGGTTTGGGGTGGCCGCAAAGGCTGCGCTGGGCCCGTCGCGGCGCTCAATGCTGCACGCACCGACCGGTCATCGCCCCCTGCACACGGTTCGTCCGAAAAGGTTCCCTTCAACCCGTCGCATGGGTTTTCATCGGCGCGCGGGTCTGCTTTGGCAGGCTCAACGAGCGTAGAAACACTTCGGGGGCTTCGTGACATTCAAGACTTTGGCAGCGCGATTCGCGCTGGTGTTATCGTGCGTCTTGATGACGGCGACCCCGGCCATGGCCGGGCGGCTCCAGTGCGTACCCTTTGCGCGTGAGATGTCCGGCATCGACATTTACGGTAATGCCAAGACTTGGTGGTCGCAGGCGGAAGGCCGCTATGCCCGCGGGACCACGCCAAAGATTGGCGCGGTGCTTGCCTTTGAAGCGACCAGTAAAATGCGGCTGGGCCATGTCGCGATGGTCAGCCAGATCGTCAGCGACCGCGAGATTTTGTTGACCCATGCCAATTGGTCACGCCCCGGCGGGATTGAACGCGATGTGCGTGCGATCGACGTTTCGGTGGCGGGTGACTGGAGCGAAGTGCGTGTCTGGTATGGCCCGCTGCGCGATCTTGGCAAGTCGGCCTATCCCGCCAAGGGCTTTATCTATGCCGCGCCAGCACTGCAGGCCACGCCGCTTGATGGTGGTGCCTCGAACGCACCGGTCACCATCGCCGCCAACGCCCTGACGACGCCAGTGATCCTCGGTCTGCTCGGCACGCCAGCTTTTTGATCGTTCGGTTTAGCTGATGCACCGCCCCGGTTAGTGGCGCAGCGGTGCGATCTATGGCCTGCGGATCAAGCCGCCTTGTGTTGGGGGTGGAAAGTCATCGCCACGCCGTTCATGCAATAACGCTTGCCAGTCGGCGCCGGGCCGTCATCAAACACATGGCCAAGATGCCCACCGCAGCGGCGGCAATGCACTTCAATGCGTTCAAAGATCAGGCTGCCATCGACCCGTGTGGCTACAGCATGGGGCAGCGGCTGCCAAAAGCTTGGCCAGCCCGTGCCGCTGTCAAACTTGGTCGTCGATGAAAAGAGCGGCAGCGCACAGCCAGCGCACGCAAAGGTCCCGGTGCGCTTTTCATGATTGAGCGGGCTGGTGCCGGGATATTCCGTGGCTTCGTGCCGCAGCGTGCGATAGGCGGCCGGCGAAAGCTTCGCCTTCCACTGGGCATCGGTAAGTTGATATTCGAATCCAGCCTTTGCCGATGCGGGCGCAGTGCGCCAGCCAAACAGCGCGGCGGCGGCGCTGCCAACAGCGGCAAGGGACAGGAACTGGCGGCGATCAGTCATCTTCGGGGCTCCCTACAGGTGCGATACCCTGGATACGGGTGAATGCCGCCGGCGGTTACGATGCCGCCGCAAAAACGCCGATTGATCAATATTTGCTGATCGTCACCGGCAATTTGCGATAGCCATGGACGAAGCAGGCCGCGACCCGCTCCGGCTCGCCCGTCACGTTCACGCGCATCCGGCGTTTGGCCATTTCCTCCAGCAGCACGCTGATCTGCAACTCGGCGAGCCGGGCGCCTACGCAGCGGTGGATGCCGTGGCCAAAGGCAAGATGGCGACGGGCATTGGGGCGATCGACTATGATCTTGTCGGCGTCATCGCCAAAGATGCTTTCGTCGCGATTGGCGGAGAGATACCACAGCGCCAGCTTGTCGCCGGCCTTGATCTGCTGGCCCTCCAGTATCGTGTCCTGTGTGGCGGTGCGGCGCATATGCGCGAGCGGCGTTTGCCAGCGAATGATTTCCTGGACGGTGTTCTGAATCAGCGACGGATCAGCCTCCAGCTTGGCGCGCTGATCGGGGAAGAGGTTGAGACCATAGGCCGCCGCACTCATCGAATTGCGGGTGGTGTCGTTACCGCCGACAATCAACAGGATCAGATTGCCGAGAAACTCCATCTGATCCATTTCGGCCATCGCGTCCGAATGGATCATCATCGAAATCAGGTCGGGCGTCTTTTCCTTGCCGACCTTTTGATTCCACAGGCCGGTAAAATAGGTGGCGCATTCGTGGAGATGCTGGAGGCGGACCATCCGCTGCGCTTCATCCTTGAACAGCTCGATATCGCCGGCCCAATCCGACCACAAAGTCAGCTTGCGTCGGTCTTCCCAGGGGAAATCAAACAACAAGGCAAGCATTTGGGTGGTCAGCTCGATCGATACGGTATCGACCCAGTCAAAATCCTCCCCCCAGGGCAGCGAATCGAGGATTTCGGCGGTCCGCAGCCGGATATTGTCAGTCATCCGCACCATTTCGCTGGGCGTGAAGGCGGGGGCGACGGTGCGACGCTGGCCGGTATGTTTGGGGCGGTCCATCGCGATGAACATCGGCATTTTGACCGCGCCCGGCATGGTTTCATCGAAATCGGCCAGCGTGATGCCGCCGACTTCGGAGGAATAGAGATCAGGCAGCGATTCGATCTCGACGATCGGCTTGTAGGTCGAGATCGACCAGTACGGCCCGAAATCGCTGTGCGGGACATAATGGACGGGCGATTCGGCCCGCAGCTGGCGAAACGGCGCCTGCCAGACATCGTCGCGGTAAAGCTCGGCGCGGCTCACATCGAGTGGATCGATCGCGTCTGAATGCGTTGGTGCGGGTGCCAAGGTTGCCATGGTGTCTCTCCTATTGGCGCACCTCACTACTAACTTACATTCGTGTCAATAGCGTACCCGCCATCCTTTCGCGATGCGCGCCGAGCGAACAGCGCAAAGGGCTTGCGGCCGCTACCCGATTTGAGCACGCCGCGCCGAAACGCGCCGGCGCCTACCCAGATCGTGATCGACACCCAGAGCAATTGCCAGGCAAGCGCGGCGAGATGCGGCCAGATTTCCGGCTTGTTGCCGGCATGGGCGGCCATCGCATAGGGCGAGCTGAGCGGAAAAATTTCGGCCAGCAGCGCAATTGATGTGCCTGGATCGGCGGCGGCACTCGATGCCAAGCCGAACATCGCCATCTGGATGATCGTGATCGGCAGCGACAGCATCTGGATTTCGCGCATCGTCGATGCCTGGGCGCCTACCCCCAGGAAAACCGCGCCCAACAACATATAGGCCATGGTGAAATAGGCGCAGAATAGCAGGATGAACACCGGCATGCCCACCGCCGGGGCCAGCCCGCTGAGCGCAGCGCCGCCACCCGGCAGGAACGTGCCGATCTGGCTGATCAGCGTCCCCCAAAAGGTAACAAACAGCACCGCGACGCCAAACATGCCAAGCAGCTTGCCAAGGAACACCGATTCGAGCGGGACGGCGGCGGCGAGAATCTCGATCACCTTATTGCTGCGTTCCTCGGCCATTGTGCCCACGGCCTGGCCGGACAGGAACAGGGTGAGGAAGAAAATCCCCGTCACGCCGATCAGCGCCGCGGCATTGTTGCTCGATCGCGAGACGATGCTGGGTTTGATCACGGTCCTGGTCGCGACGCTGAGCGGTCCTTCCCCGCCGGACGCGCGCTGCCGGACCACGATTTCGGCGAGCTGGGTGAGATAATCGGCTGATCGGGTGCCGCGCTCGATGTGCAGAATTTGCGGCCGATCAAGCGGGCCATAAAGCACTGCAATCGCATCAAAGTCCTTGGCTTCAAACGCCGCTTTCGCGCGCTTGGCAGGATCGTCACCCGCAGGCTCAGCGGTCAATGCTGGCGGGGCATCGCGGTCACGGAACAATCCGCGCAGCTTGCCGTCAGCGGCCAATAGCAGCTTGCCGTCAGTCGGGGCGACAAAGGCGATGATTCGCGTCCGATCGGCTGGGCCGCGCGCCAGCGTCGATCCGCCAAGTGCGCCAACCGTGGCAAAGCCGATCAGGAAAAGCGGCGACAGCAGGAACAGCAGGAACAATGGCGTGAACACCGTTGCGGTGAAATCGCGCCGCGCGATCGTTAGTGTCTGGCGGATGAGGCGGCCCCGATTGGTCATCTTGCGCTCTCCAGGGCGGCTGGCCCGACAATTTTGACAAAGGCATCGTGCAAGCCGGGCCGCTCGATCGACAGCCCGGCAATGCCGTGACCGGCCTCGATCAGTTTGACGAGCAGGGCTTCAATGCCGCTGTCGGGCATGATGAACTTCCAGCCGCTACCCTCGCGCATGGCATCGGCAGGCAGCAATGCGGGCAGTCCGAGGCCGTCATGCTGGGCAACATAATGGACTTGCTGGGGCAGCATCCCGCGTGCTTCGGCGACGGTGCCTTCAAAGCGGCGCTTGCCGCCCGCGATGATGGCCAGCCCGTCACACAGCCGCTCGGCATGGCTCATAATATGCGTGGAAAACAGGATCGTCGCGCCGCGCGTCCGCTCGGCGATGATCAGCGCTTCAAGCCGCTCCTGATTGACGGGATCGAGCCCGGAAAAGGGTTCATCAAGCACCAGCAGATCGGGCTGATGGACCACCGATCCGAGCAGCTGGACCAACTGGGCCATGCCCTTGGAGAGTTTGCGAATCCTTTCATCGACGGCATGGCCTAGGCCGGCTTCTTCCATCATCGTTGCGGCGCGCTTGCGGCCTTCGCGCCAATCGAGCCCGCGCAGCGCGCCCATGAAAGCAATCGCCTCGCGCGCCTTCATCGCCGGATAGAGGCCGCGCTCTTCGGGGAGATAGCCGATATGGTCGCTGGCCTCGCGGGGACGGGCATAGCCAAGCAAGCTGCGCTTGCCTTCATCGGGTTCGATGATGCCCAGCAGCATCCGCAGCGTTGTTGTCTTGCCCGCGCCATTGGGCCCAAGCACGCCATAGATCGCGCCCTTGGGCACCGCGATATCAACTCCGTCCACCACGCGTCGGTCGCCAAACCGCTTGACGAGCCCGGTGGCGCTGATCGCCAGTTCGCTTTTCAAGAAAATCCCCTAACGAGTAGACGCGGCATGATCGGGTGTGTTTATCGACCCTTTCCGCCGATGGGTAGCGGGGAAGGATGAACGAAAACACGTCTTTCGCAGCAAGGGTAAAGACAAAGGCCGCCGATCTTGGTTTTGTGGCGTGCGGAATCGCGCCGGCATCGCTTGCGCCCCATACCACGGAACGCCTGCGCGCCTGGATAGCGGATGGCGCGCATGGCGAGATGATCTGGATGGAATCGCGGGCCGATCAACGCGCCCAACCGCGTGCGTTGTGGCCTGCGGTCAACAGCGTGATCGCGCTGGGGATGAGCTATGCACCGGCCACTGATCCGTTGGCGCTGGCGGGGGCTGGGGATCGCGGCCGGATCTCGGTCTATGCGCAAGGCGGCGATTATCATGATGTGGTGAAGCGCGCGCTGAAGGCGCTGGCGCGCTGGATCGTCGAGACAGCGGGCGGCGAGTTGAAGGTCTTTGTCGATACCGCCCCGGTGATGGAAAAGCCGCTTGCTGAAGCAGCCGGGCTGGGCTGGCAGGGCAAGCACACCAATCTTGTCAGCCGCGATTCGGGGAGCTGGCTGTTCCTGGGCGCGATTTACACCACGCTGGATTTGACGCGTGATTTGCCGGGCGATGACCGGTGTGGCAGTTGTGACGCCTGCCAGCGCGCGTGCCCGACCGATGCCTTTCCGGCCCCCTATCGGCTCGATGCCAGGCGCTGCATTTCGTATCTGACGATCGAGCATGCCGGCCCGATTCCGCATGAATTCCGTGGGCCCATTGGCAACCGCATTTATGGCTGCGACGATTGCCTGGCTGTGTGCCCCTGGAATAAATTTGCCGAAGCCGCCGCCGCCAATATCGCCTTTGCCCCGCGCGCGGAACTTGCTGCCCCGGCGCTTGCCGATCTGCTTGCCCTTGACGATGCCGGTTTCCGCACCGTCTTTGCCGGTTCGCCGATCAAGCGGATCGGGCGAGACCGGATGATGCGCAATTGCATGATCGCAGCGGGGAATAGCGGCGCGCCGGCATTGCTATCGGCGGTGATTGGCTTGCTCGACGACCCGGCACCGATCGTTCGGGGGGCGGCAATCTGGGCGCTGTCGCGGCTCGATCACGTGCAATGGACGCGCGAACTTGCCGCGCGTCTGGCCACCGAAAGCGATCCCAGCGTCAGGCAGGAATGGTTATTTGCCCCCATCGCGGCGGGTGAGCGCGGCAACGCATGACGCGCGATCGATCGGGCTGCCATCGGGCTGTCGCGAATCGATATAGGTGACCACCGGCATCCCGGCGCCTTTGGGATAAAGATAGGCATCGAGCACACAGGCGGCCCCAGTGAACTGCAATTTGCGGCCATTGCCTTCGCGCACATCGGCATCGGGCTGGCCAAAAAGCGATATCAGCGCCGCTGCATCACGACCGACCACGCGATCAAGCCCGGCGACGATCCGGATGGTGGTTGGCACTGGCGTGGTGTCGGGCCGTGCCGAGATACCGCTGCCGCTGGTGGCGCAGCCGGCCAGCGCCAAGGGCAGCATCGTCGCCATCATTGATCCGCTCGCCAGCCGCCGCATCATGGCCCTTTCCCGATTGTCCGGCCGCCAGCCGAACCACGAAGCAGGCCAGGCGGCAAGCCCTGTCGGCTCGGCTGGGCGCGGGACAGTTGCGTATCGCCGCGCCGCCTTCTACCGAGCGCGCTAGTCTAGACCGTCCGGAGACCAGAGTGACCCAACCCCGCTATGATGTTGTTGCGATCGGCAACGCGATTGTCGATGTGCTTGCCCATGCCGAGGATGCCTTCCTTGCCGAGCATGGCCTGGAAAAGGGCGCGATGCAGCTGATGGAGCCCAGCATTGCTGAACGCCTGTACAGTGCGATGGGCCCGGGCATGGAAGTGTCGGGCGGGTCGGCTGCCAATACGCTCGCCGGGATTGCCGCACTTGGCCATCGCTGCGCGTTCATTGGCCAGATTCGCGATGACCAGCTCGGCGCGGTGTTCGCGCATGACATTCGCGCGATGGGCATTGATTTTGATGTGCCTGCGCGCAGCGAGGAGCCACCGACCGGCCGCTGCTTGATCCTGGTCTCGCCCGATGGCCATCGCACGATGAACACCTCGCTGGGTGCCGCGCATTATCTGCCGCGCGAAGCCGCTAAGCCGGATCTGATTGCCGATGCCAGCTATCTGTATCTCGAAGGCTATATGTGGGACCCGCCCGAACCGCGCCAGGCGATCCTGCTCGCGATCAAGGCGGCACGGGCTGCCGGGCGCAAGATCGCGCTGACGCTGTCGGTGACCTTTTTCATCATGCAATATCGCGCCGATTTCCTGAAGCTGATGGACGACGGCCTGATCGACATCCTGTTCTGCAACGGTGAAGAAGCTGCCTGCCTGCTCGAAATGGAGGATCCGGAAGCCGCCTCGATTGCACTGGCAGCGCGGGTGCCGACGTTGGTCGTGACGCACGGCGCGGACGGCGCGAGCGCGTTCAACCACGGTGCGCGCGTCGATGTGCCCGCCGAGCCGATCGACAAGGTGGTCGATACCACGGGCGCAGGTGATTTGTTTGCCGCCGGCTATCTCGTTGGGCAGATCCGTGGGCTCTCGGCTGAGCAGAGTCTGAAGCTCGGCGCGGTTTGTGCAGCCGAGATCATCAGCCATGTCGGCGCGCGGCCGATGGTCGACCTGAAAGCACTGGTGGCGGAAAAGCTGGGCTGATCCTGCCGCCTGTCACGCCATAGAAAAAAGGCCGGGGAGCAATCCCCGGCCTTTTTTTGTTGGCAGTCCTGGGCGCAAAGTTCAGCCGACAACCGGCCCGGGGAATTCGCCCATGTCTGGCCCGGGCATTTCGTCCTGGTCCTGCTGTAAGCGACTGAAGTGGATGCCATAGGCAAAATACACCACGATCGCCCCGACGGTATAATAGGCGAAGAACCACAGCACTTTCGATTCGATCGCCGTGATCAGGTAAATGCACGAACCGATCCCCAGCAATGGCAGGACCGGACCGAACGGCACGCGAAAACCGCGTGGCAGATCAGGGGCGGTGATCCGCAGCCAGATCACCGTCAAGCACACGATGGCAAAGGCCGCGAGTGTGCCGACCGAGGTGAGGTCACCCAGAATGTTGATGTCGAAGAAGCCCGCCGCGATTGCGACGATCAGGCCGACGGTCAGCGTGTTGACCCAGGGCGTCTGGAACCTGGGGTGAACGCTGGAGAATATCCGCGGCAACAGGCCGTCGCGCGCCATGGTGTAGAAAATGCGGGTCTGGCCGTACATCAGCACCAGCACGACGGAGGTAAGGCCGATGATCGCGCCCGCCTTGATGATACCAGCAAACCACGCCCATTGCGGGCCCATCGAATCAACCGCGACGGCCACCGGATCGGGCACGTTGAGCGACTTGTAGTTGACCATCAGCGTCAGCACGGCGGCGACGAGCATGTAGAGCACGGTGCAAACGACCAGCGAGCCGATGATGCCGAATGGCATGTCCTTTTTGGGGTCCTTGGCCTCTTGGCCCGCCGTCGAAACGGCCTCAAAGCCGATATAGGCGAAGAACACGATCGAGGCGGCGCGCAGGATGCCATCGATGCCGAAATGACCCTCACCCGCTTCTGCGGGCGGAATGAAGGGTGTCCAGTTGGCCGCAATGCGGGCGGGCAGGTCCATCAGCACGGTCGTGCCGCAGATCACAATGAACGCGACGATGACTGATACCTTGATCGCGACGATTGCATTGTTGACCTTGGCGCTTTCCGAAACGCCGACCACCAGCAGGATCGACAACACGGTGCAGATCAAAAAGGCGGGCAGGTTGAAATTGGTGAAGACCGGCGCGCCGTCGATCACGACCTGCACCCCGTCCTTCAGCAACGGATAGCCGGCCGGGCCGGTCAGCTGCGGCGGGATGATCAGCCCGAAATCCTTGAGCAGGCTGACGACATACCCCGACCAGCCGACCGCGACGACCGATGCCGCCAGACCGTATTCAAGCAGCAGCAGGGCGCCCATGATCCACGCGGCGAACTCACCCAGCGTGGTATAGCTATAGGTATAGGCCGACCCCGAAACCGGCAGTGTCGACGACAATTCAGCGTAACACAGCCCAGCAAAGGCGCAGACGATACCCGCCACCACAAACGACAGCAGCACGGCCGGGCCGGCATGGAGCGCCGCAGCGTTGCCCGTGCGGACGAAAATGCCGGCACCGATGATGCAACCGATCCCCAGCAACAGGAGGTTCCAGGACCCCAAGGTTCGCTTCAATTCGCTGGTTTGTGTTTCGCGTTGCACTTGCGCCAGGGTCTTTCGGCCCCCCATGCGCGCGAAAAAGCCCGGTTTCGGACGTGACGCCATGTTTACTGTCCCCTTTGCCGCACATTTTCGCGGCGGAAATTCGTGAAGGCCTAAAGCCTAAACGCAAATCGATGCCATGCAATCCCTTATCGCGCGAGCATTGGTCCCAGTTTTTGCCCGGCAAAGATGTGGACGTGCAGATGCGGCACCTCCTGATGCGCATCAAGCCCGGTGTTGGCGAGCAACCGGTAGCCCGGCGCGACCAGCCCCGCCGCGCGTGCGACTTCCCCTACCGCACGGACGAAGCCGGCAATCTCCGCATCGCTGGCCCGCGCGCTGAAATCATCCCACGAGACATAGGCCCCGCGCGGGATCACCAGCAGATGCGTTGGCGCTTGCGGGTTGATGTCATGGAAAGCGACGGCGAAGTCATCCTCATAGACTCGCTTCGACGGGATCTCGCCGCGCAGGATCTTCGCGAAGATGTTCTGGTCGTCATAAGGCTGGGTAGCGTCGATGGGCATGGGTCAGGTCCTATTTGCCGTTCGTCCTGAGTAGCGGCTGAGCGAAGTCGAAGACGCGTATCGAAGGACCTGCCTTAAACACTGTCCTTCGATACGCCATTTCGACAAGAGCTCAATGGCTACTCAGGACGAACGGGTGTTGGCAAGCGCGCGGCCTTTTCGTCGATGCCCGACACGCCTTCGCGGCGGCGCATTTCGGCGCGGATATCGTCGAGGCTCAGCCCCGCATCGGCGAGCAGGACGAGCAAGTGGAACATCAAATCGGTCGCCTCGCCGACGAGCGCTGTTTTGTCATTGCCAAGCGACGCGATGACGGTTTCGACCGCTTCCTCGCCCACCTTCTGCGCGATCTTGGCCCGCCCGGCGGCGAACAGCTTGGCGGTGTAGCTTGTCGTTGGGTCCGCGCCCTGTCGGCTGCGGATCACCGATTCGAGCGTGGTGATGAAGTCTTCGGCCATGCACTAGTGGCTGGCCCAGCAACGCCTTTGCGTCAATCCTTCGCTTGGCCGCTGCGTGTTTTGGCAAAGCGCGCCCGCATCGCGCGACGAACGACCCACACACCTGCGGCGGCCATCACGAACAGGGCGACATCCGATAACTCGGGCGCGGTGCGTGGTGTCGCCCGGCCGGCGTGCGCGGCAAGGGCGGGGGTCGTCACGAGCAGGAGCAGGGCAATGCGCATGGACATGGCCATAACGCACCAGGAGTTAAGCGTTGCTGACCGGCGTGCGCACCGGCACCCCCGCCGCTGCAAGTGCTGCGTGCGCATCGGCAATGCTCGCCTCGCCGAAATGGAAGATCGAGGCGGCGAGCACGGCACTTGCATGCCCCTCGGTGATGCCCGCGACCAGATCGCCGAGACCGCCAACGCCGCCCGATGCCACCACCGGCACCGGCACCTGATCGGCGATCAGGCGAATGAGGGCGAGGTCATAGCCTGATCGTGTCCCGTCGCGGTCCATCGAGGTCACCAGCAGTTCGCCCGCGCCGAGCTCGGCCAGCCGCAGCGCGTGTTCGACCGCGTCGATCCCCGTCGCGCGCCTGCCGCCATGGGTGAAGACCTCCCAGCGCCCAGCTTCGACCTGCCGCGCATCGACCGAGGCAACGCAGCACTGGCTCCCGAAGCGGTCTGCAATGTCCGCGACCACTTCGGGCCGTGAAACGGCGGCGGAATTGACCGCGATCTTGTCCGCCCCTGCTAGCAACAGCGCGCGCGCATCCTCCGCCGTCCGCACCCCGCCACCGACGGTTAGCGGCATGAAGCACACTTCGGCCGTGCGCCGTACGACGTCGAGGATCGTGCCGCGGTCCTCATGGCTCGCGGTGATATCAAGAAAGCAAAGCTCGTCCGCGCCCGCCGCATCATAAGCGCGCGCCTGCTCGACCGGGTCGCCAGCATCCTTCAGATCAACAAAGTTGACGCCCTTGACGACGCGGCCATTGGCAACGTCGAGACAGGGGATGACGCGGGCACGGACGGTCATAATTCAAGCCCCTCCCCTTCAGGGGAGGGGTTGGGGGTGGGGACTGTCAGTCTCGCAGAGACCGGCGCGCTTGGGGACAGCCCCCACCCCAACCCCTCCCCTGAAGGGGAGGGGCTTACCAGAATCGCCCCGTTCACGCCGCCGCCGCCACGCTCAGTGCCGCCGCCAGATCAAGCCGCCCGTCGTACAATGCCCGCCCCGTAATCACCCCCTCAATCCCGTCGCGCGCATGCAGCGCCAGGATGTGGATATCGGCGATGCCCTTCACCCCGCCGCTGGCGATCACCGGAATCCGCACCGCCCGCGCCAGATCGACCGTCGCCTCGATATTCGCGCCCTTCAGCATGCCGTCGCGCCCGACATCGGTGAACAACAGCGCCGCGACGCCCGCATCCTCGAAGCGCCGCGCCATATCGACAACCTCGACCGTCGAGACATCGGCCCAGCCCTTGGTCGCGACCATGCCGTCCTTGGCATCAACCGCCACCACGATCCCGCCCGGAAAATCACGCGCCGCCGTGCGTACCAGCTCCGGGTTCTCTAGCGCCGCCGTGCCGATCACCACGCGCGACACGCCCAGATCAAACCAGCGCTCGATCCCCGCCCGGTCACGGATGCCGCCGCCCAATTGGACATGCCCTGGAAAGCGCTCGACAATTGCCTTCACTGCCTCGCCATTGACTGAGGCACCCGCAAAAGCACCGTCGAGATCGACGACGTGCAGATACTGCGCGCCCTGGTTGGCAAAGATCATCGCCTGCGCGGCAGGATCGTCGCCGTACACCGTGGCGCGGTCCATATCGCCCTCGGCAAGGCGGACGACCTGACCCGCCTTGAGGTCGATGGCGGGAAAGACGATCAAACTCACGGCAATATCCTCATGGCCGCCACTCCAAAAAGCGCTCGAGCAACGCCAACCCATAACGCTGGCTCTTTTCGGGGTGGAATTGCACCCCCAGCATATTGTCGCGGCCGATCGCCGCCGTCACTTGGCCGCCATGCTCGGTCGTGGCGACGATGCCTTCGCCCTCCCGATCGCTTTCAAAACCAAAGCTGTGGAGGAAATAGGCTTCACCCGGCTCAATCAGCGGGTGCGGCACGGCTGGCACAACATCGTTCCAGCCCATATGCGGTACCTTGGCGCTGGGATCGTCAGGGGTAAGCGGCCGCACCTTTCCGCGAATCCAGCCAAGCCCGGCATGCGTGCCGAATTCCTCGCCCGCCTCCGCCATCAGCTGCATGCCAACGCAAATCCCCAGAAACGGCACCCCGCCGCCGAGTACACGGACATTCAACGCTTCGGTCATTCCGCGAACGGCGCGCAACGCGCTGGCGCACGCGCCATAGGCGCCGACGCCCGGCAGCACGATCCGGTCGGCACAGGCGACCACCCCCGCGTTCGAGGTGATGTCGATCGACGTAGCGCCCGCCGCCTTCAGCGCGTTCGCCACCGAATGGAGATTGCCCGCGCCATAATCGATCAGCGCGATCCGCCCGCTCATCTACAGACTGCCCTTGGTGCTCGGGATGCTCCCGGCCTTGCGCGGGTCGATCTCGACCGCCTCACGCAGCGCACGCGCCAGCCCCTTGAACGCGGCTTCGGCGATGTGGTGGTTATTGCTGCCATAGAGCGTCTCGACATGCAGCGTCAGGCCGGCGGTCTGGGCAAAGCTGTGAAAGAAATGCTCAACCATCTCGGTGTCCATCTCGCCCAGCCGCTTCTGCGAAAATTCGGTCTTCCAGACGAGAAACGGCCGCCCGGAAATGTCGAGCGCCACCCGCGTCAGCGTCTCATCCATCGGCGACAGCGCATCGGCATAGCGCCGGATGCCGCGTTTCTCGCCCAGCGCCTTGGCAATCGCCTCGCCAATCGCCAGCCCGGTATCCTCCACCGTGTGGTGTTGGTCGATATGCAGGTCGCCCACCGTCTTCACGTTCAGGTCGATCAGCGAATGGCGGCTGAGTTGTTCCAGCATATGATCGAAAAAACCGATGCCGGTGGAAATGACATAAGCGCCGGTCCCGTCGAGGTTGACGGTTACATCGATCGCGGTTTCGCTCGTCTTGCGGCTGATGGTGGCGGTGCGCATCGCCCCCCCATAACGTTTCGCGGAGGTCATGCAATCTTGACCGGGGGGGAAAGGGCGCTAGTCCAAGACTCATGACCGATGGCCTGCCCGATAGCTTGATTCCCTATGACGAAATCGTCCAGGAGGCGCTGCGTGCTGTGGTCGGCCGCGTGCTCGGTTCGGTCGCCGAAAATGGTGGTTTGCCCGGCGAACATCATTTCTACATCACCTTCAAAACGCAGGCCCCCGGCGTCGATATCCCGCAGCGGCTGATCGAGCGTTTCCCCGATGAAATGACGATCGTGATGCAAAATCGCTATTGGGATTTGCTGGTCGATGATGAGCGGTTTTCGGTTGGATTGAGCTTTAATCAGGTGCCCTCGAAGCTGGTCATTCCCTATTCGGCGATTACCGGCTTTCATGATCCGGCGGTCGATTTCCAGCTGCTGTTTCAGTCCAAAGACGGCCCCGAAGGCCCCGAACCGCATGAAGAGGCGGAAAATGATGCGGTCCTGACGCCAGTCGAGGACGGATCGAACGTCGTCTCGGTGGATTTCAAGCGGAAAAAATAAGTCCCTCTCGCAATGAGACGGATAAGCTAGCCCATGACCGACACCCGCACCGAAACCGATTCCTTCGGCCCCATTCAAGTCCCCGCCAGCGCCTATTGGGGCGCGCAGACCGAGCGCAGCATTGCCAATTTCCCGTTCGGCGAACGTGAGCGCATGCCGATTGGTATCATCCACGCGCTCGCCATCGTCAAACAGGCGGCGGCGCGGGTGAACCGCCAGCACGGCCTGCCCGCCGACATCGCCGACGCAATCGAATCAGCGGCAGCGGAAGTGGCGAGCGGCAAGTTCGACGATCAGTTCCCGCTCGTCATCTGGCAGACGGGCAGCGGCACCCAGACCAATATGAACGTCAACGAAGTAATCGCCGGCCGCGCCAACGAAGTGCTGATCGGTGCGCGCGGCGGGAAGGCACCGGTGCACCCGAACGATCACGTCAATATGAGCCAGTCGTCGAACGATAGCTTCCCGACCGCGATGCACATTGCAGCGTCGCTGGCGGCCACGCGTGATTTGCTGCCCTCGCTTGATCGGTTGCGCGTCGCACTCGAGACCAAGGCGCAGGCCTGGGGCGAAATCGTCAAAATCGGGCGGACGCATATGCAGGATGCGACGCCGGTCACGCTCGGCCAGGAATTCTCCGGTTATGCCAATCAGGTCTATCGGTGCGGGCGGCGCATTGAGCCGGCGCTGGTTGCCGGCACGAATCGCTTGGCGCAGGGCGGCACGGCGGTCGGCACGGGGCTTAATGCGCCAACCGGCTTTGCCGAAGCGGTGTGCAAGGCGATTGCCGATATCACCGGCCATCCGTTTCACCCTGCCGAAAACACCTTTGAAGCGCTCGCTTCCAACGACCCGCTGGTCCACCTCTCCGGCGCGCTCAACACCCTCGCCGTATCCCTCACCAAGATCGCCAACGATATCCGCCTGCTCGGCTCGGGTCCACGTTCGGGGCTCGGCGAACTCAGCCTGCCGGAAAACGAACCCGGCAGCTCGATCATGCCCGGCAAGGTCAACCCTACCCAGTGCGAGATGCTGACGATGGTCGCGGCCCAAGTCATCGGCAACCACATGGCGATCACCGTCGGCGGGATGCAGGGGCATCTGGAGCTCAACGTTTTCAAACCGATGATTGCCGCCAACGTGCTGCGTTCGATCGATCTGCTGAGCGTGGGCATGACCAGCTTTGCCGAACGCTGCGTCGATGGCATCGAGCCCAATCGCGCGCGAATCGCCGAACTGCTCGATCGATCGCTGATGCTCGTCACCGCGCTGGCGCCTGAAATCGGCTATGACAATGCCGCGAAAATCGCCAAGCACGCCCATGCGCATGGCCTGACGCTGAAGGAAGCGGCGCTCGCGCTTGGCCTGGTCGATGCCGCAACCTTTGATCGGCTGGTCCGCCCCGAATCGATGGTGTGATCACCGCTGGAACAAAACGCCCCGCCGGTGCGCTGAGCGATATCCAACGGGAGAGATCAGCCATGATGACAACGACAACAGGGGCATTGGTTGGTGGGGCGATAGGCAGCGTCAGCGGTGATCGCGGCGCGGCTGCCGGGGCAATGATCGGCGCTGTGACCGCCAATGTGCTGAGCGTCGCTCTGCCGGTTGCGGTTACCTATGCGGTGGGCTGGGCAGTGCTGCAGGGCGCGGCCGGGCTGACGAGGCGCCTTCGGGACGATGCCCGTCTCGTTTACTGAACCCGCTTGTTTGCTGACTGGGCGCTGATGGCTTGACGCAAGGGTGCTGCCCGCGCCACTAGCGGGCATGGAAGCTGCCGATCACGATTTGCATGGGTTTAAACGGCGCGGCGTGTTGTTTGTTTTGTCGTCGCCATCGGGCGCTGGCAAATCCACGATCGCGCGCAAATTGCTCGAAAATGAGCCCGATCTTGCCATGTCGGTCTCCGCGACCACCCGCCCGATTCGCCCCGGTGAGGTCGATGGCAAGGATTACCACTTCGTCTCGCTCGAAAAATTTCGCGACATGGTCGCCGCCAACGAATTTCTCGAATGGGCGCACGTCTTTGGCCATCGCTATGGCACGCCCAAGGCACAGGTGAACGCCATGCTCGCGGCGAGCAAAGACGTGCTGTTCGATATCGATTGGCAGGGCGCGCAGCAATTATTCCAGATCGCCGGCGGTGATGTCGTCCGCGTTTTCATCCTGCCGCCGTCGATGGAGGAATTGAACGATCGCCTGATCCGCCGCGCCACTGACGCGCCCGAGGTGATCGCCGCCCGCATGCAGCGCGCCAACGCCGAAGTCAGCCATTGGGATGGCTATGATTATGTGCTGGTCAACGACGACGTCGATCGCTGTTTTGACGATGTGAAGACGATTCTCGCCGCCGAACGGCTCAAGCGATCGCGCCAGACCGGGTTGATCGGGTTCATCCGAAAATTGATGAAGTAACGGGCGGAGGGCGATGTTGGCGATGGTACCTGGCTCGCTTCGTCGCGTGGCCGTCCGATCGACCTCGCATTGCCTGTCCAACGACCTGAATCGCAATGACACCTTTAGAGTGTGATGACTTTGGATTGGACCAAACCATCCGCCGTTCGCCCTGAGCGAAGTCGAAGGGCATGCGGATCGCGTGGGCTTCGACTTCGCTCAGCCCGAACGGGTATGAGGTTGAAGCGACCTAACGTCAGCACGCTCTAGAGCGCAAGGAGCGGTTTCGGCCTACGCTTTGCTAAGCGGCGAACCTGCTTGGTGTATTGCTTAAGTAATACAGATTGAGTATGCTCCCTAAGAGGAGAGGGGCATGCTTCAGAAGTTTTGCGTATCGCTGATCGCTGTGCTGGGGTCGGCTGGCATCTTGGTCCAGGCGTTTCAGCCCGTTTCGGCGGCAGAATATCGGCCGACATTTCGCCCCGATCGCTTGAAAGGGCCACCCGCCGGCAAGCCGAACGAGGTGCTTGTGCTGGGTACGCCGCATCTGTCGGGTCTGCCAGAGAGCTTCAAGCCGGAGATGCTCGCCCCGCTGCTCAAGCGCCTCGCCGATTGGCAGCCGACCGAAATCGCCACCGAAGACGTGTCGGGGCTGCAATGCGACAGCCTGCGCCGGTTCCCATCGCGCTATGCCGAGTCAGTCGCGGATTATTGCCCCGATCCGGCGCTCGCCCGTCAGGCCACCGGGCTAGATGTGCCTGCGGCCAACGCCGAGGCCGAGCGGCTGCTTGCCGCGTGGCCGACGTCTCCCACCCCCGCCGAGCGACGCCATCTGGCCGCTATCTTCCTCGCCGCCGGGGAGCGTGGCTCTGCGCTGGTCCAATGGCTCCGGCTTCCACCAGCCGAACAACATACCGGCGATGGGCTGAATGACGATCTGGTTGCTGCGCTTGAAAAGGCTAAAGGTCGGCGCAACGAGAGCAATCTTGTCGCAGCCGCGCTTGCCGCCCGGCTCGGGCTGGATCGCGTCTGGAGCGTTGACGATCATTCGGCGGACAGCCCGGCACCGGCGGACGAAAAGGCCTATGAGGCAGCGATCCTCCATGCCTGGGACAATCCCGCCACCAAACAGCGGCGCGCAGAAGGTGAGCGGCTCGATGCCGGGCTGGCGCAACCGGACGGCGTGCTGGCGATGTACCGTGCCTATAATGATCCAGCAGGCGCGATGCTGGCCTATCAATCCGACTTTGGCGCGGCCTTTGTCGAAACGTCGCCACAGGCGTTCGGGCGAAATTACCTTGGTTATTGGGAAACACGCAATCTGCGGATGGTTGCCAATATCCGCGATATACTCGGTCGCCGCCCCGGCGCGCGGCTGCTGACAATCGTCGGCGCATCGCACAAGGGCTATTATGAGGCCTATCTCAACCAGATGCACGATGTGAAACTGGTCGATGCGCGGGTCGTGCTGCGATAGCCGCGGCCTTAGCTCGATCACCCGTAATCCGGGCAAATCGCCCCAAATAGAAAAAGGGCCCGGTTGCCCGAGCCCTTTTCCGTTAGTCAGTAATCGAAACGCTTAGTCGCGATCGCCCGTCAGAAAGGCAGGCGCGAATTCAGGCGCAGGGCCGTCATCGCCGCCACCCGAACGCTCAGGGCGTGGGCCACGACCTTCGCCGCGCGGACCACGATCGCCACCGCCGTCACGACGCGGACCGCGATCACCGCGCCCTTCGCCTCTGGGACCACGGCCACCATCGCCATCGCGACGTGGACCACGGTCACCACGCGGACGATCGCCACCCTCACGCGGTTCGCGCGGTGGGCGGGTATCTTCCAGCTCGGCACCGGTTTCCTGATCGACGACGCGCATCGACAGGCGAACCTTGCCGCGCGGATCGATCTCGAGCACCTTGACCTTCACTTCCTGGCCTTCGCTCAGCACGTCGCTGACCTTCTCGGTCCGCTCGTTGCGGATTTCGCTGACATGGACGAGACCGTCCTTGCCGCCCATGAAGTTCACGAACGCGCCGAAATCAACGAGATTGACGACCTTGCCGTTGTAGATCTTGCCGACTTCGGCTTCCTCGACGATGCCCTTGATCCAGGCAATCGCTGCCTCGATCTGCGCGGTGTCGGACGAGGAGACCTTGATGACGCCTTCGTCATCAATGTCGACCTTGGCGCCGGTGGTGGCGACGATCTCGCGGATCACCTTGCCGCCGGTGCCGATGACGTCACGGATCTTGGTCTTGTCGATCGTGATCGTCTCGATGCGCGGGGCATGCGCCGAGAGTTCCTCACGGGTGTGGTCGAGCGCCTTGGCCATTTCGCCCAGGATGTGGGCGCGGCCTTCCTTCGCCTGATGCAGCGCGACGCGCATGATTTCTTCGGTGATGCCGGCGATCTTGATGTCCATCTGCATCGTGGTGATGCCTTCGGACGTGCCCGCGACCTTGAAGTCCATGTCGCCGAGATGATCCTCGTCGCCGAGAATGTCGGAAAGAACCGCGAAGTCCTTGCCTTCCAGGATCAGGCCCATCGCGATGCCCGAAACCGGGCGCTTCAACGGCACACCGGCATCCATCATCGACAGCGAACCGCCGCACACCGTCGCCATCGACGACGAGCCGTTCGACTCGGTGATGTCTGACAGGACGCGGATCGTGTAAGGGAATTCCTCCATCGACGGCAGGATCGGGTGGAGCGCGCGCCAGGCGAGCTTACCATGGCCGACTTCGCGACGACCCGGCGCACCGAAGCGGCCGACTTCACCGACCGAATAGGGCGGGAAGTTATAGTGCAGCAGGAAGCGCTCATAGGACAGGCCGGTCAGTCCGTCGATCATCTGCTCGGCTTCCTTGGTGCCCAAGGTGGTCGTGCAAATCGACTGGGTCTCGCCGCGCGTGAACAGCGCGGAACCATGCGCGCGGGGCAGGAAGTGCACCATCGCCTCGATCGGGCGGATCTGGGTGGTGGTGCGGCCATCGATGCGCTGGCCGTCCTTGAGGATGGCGCCACGGACGATTTCTGCCTCAAGCTTCTTCATCAGCTTGTTAGCGGCCATCTGGTCCTGCGGGCTGGCATCGGCAAAGGCTGCCTTCGCCTTGGCACGGGCTTCGTTCAGCATGTTCGAACGTGCCGACTTGTCGGTCACCTTATAGGCAGCGGCAATGTCCTTGCCGATCAGCTTCTTCAGCTTGTCCTTGGCAGCCGAGAGATCAGCCTGTTCGGCCATTTCCCACGGATCCTTGGCAGCCTGTTCGGCCAGATCGATGATCGCATTAGCGGCTTCGCGGCACGCCTTGTGCGCGAACTGAACCGCGCCGAGCATCACGTCTTCCGACAATTCCTTGGCTTCGGATTCGACCATCATCACAGCCGCACCGGTCGCGGCGACGACGAGGTCGAGATCACCGTTTTTCACCTGATCAAGCGTCGGGTTCAGGATGTACTCGCCATTGATATAGCCGACGCGTGCAGCACCGATCGGGCCCATGAACGGTACGCCCGAAATGGTAAGTGCAGCAGAGGCTGCGACCATGGCGAGAATATCCGGCTCATTTTCGCCATCATAGCTGAGCACTTGACAGATCACGTTGATTTCGTTGTAGAAACCTTCGGGGAACAAGGGGCGGATCGGGCGATCGATCAGGCGGCTGGTCAGTGTTTCCTTTTCGGTCGCGCCGCGCTCACGCTTGAAAAAGCCACCGGGAATGCGGCCGGCTGCTGAATATTTTTCCTGATAGTGAACGGTGAGCGGGAAGAAATCCTGGCCCTCCTTCACTGATTTGGCGGCGGTTACCGCGCAAAGAACAACGGTTTCACCGAGCGTCGCCATCACGGCGCCGTCGGCCTGGCGGGCAACACGGCCCGTTTCCAGCGTGAGGGTCTTGCCGCCCCACTGGATGCTTGCAGTTTTCGTA
>NZ_NCGH01000028.1:0-59619 GCF_002281505.1 Sphingomonas sp. 28-62-20 | reverse complement strand
CGCCGCCGAATGGAACTCGACGCGCTACTCGACGCCGTCAAGCTGGTGAGCGCGTAAGGCACGCGACCAATCCGCCGACCGGACAAGATTGAGCAGTGCTGATGCTTCGCGCCCACGAGGGCGACCGGCCACCGAATAAATGGCAACCGTCCGCCGCAGGTCGAGCGCCGAACAGGCAAGATGCCGGACCCGCGACGAATTCATCGCGCTCGCCGGCATGATCGCAACGCCGAATTCAGCCACGACCAGCGCTTCGAGATCACGATCCGAATCGACTTCATGGGCATGGTCGAGATTGATCCCCGCCGCATCAAGCCGTTCGGTTTCGAACTCGGCCATATCGGTGCCCGCATGAACCAAAAACCGAGTATCGCGGATCAACTCGACGTCGAGGTCGATGGCATTGTGCATTGCGAGCGGATGATCGACGCCGACGACCAGGTCAAAGGCTTCGCTGAACATCGGCCAGGTTTCCAAACGATCCCAGCGTTCACCCATCGGCCCGCCAACGGCCAGATCGACTTCTCCGCTCTTGAGCATCGCCGCAATTTGCGCCCCGGTGCCGCGACGCAGCTTCAGCTGAAGCCCGGGAAAGCTGCGGTGCATTTCGCTCAACGGCCGCATCAAATGCACCAGATCGAGCGTCCGCGATACCGCCAGTGACAGGGTCGGCACTTCGCCCTTCTTGATCTTGGTCGCGAGCAATTTGGCGGTCTGCGCACTTTCATAGCATTGCTGGAGAAACGGCTGCATCCGGTTGCCGAGGTCGGTCAGATGGGTATTTCGACCCTCGCGCCGGATCAGGTCACCGCCAAGTTCGTCTTCCAACTGCTTGATCGCGCGCGTCAACGCAGGCTGCGTCACGTTGCATTCTTCTGCGGCGCGCGTGAAATTGAGCACGCGCGCGACCGACAAGAAATAGCGGACCTGCTGCATTTCCATGTGATGCGACCCCCTCCCCGGGTAGGCCGCTGCCGTCTAGCAGGTAGTGCGAAAGCTGACTAGCGGGCGCCGAACCACCGCTCGACCGCGAGGCCCAGCGCGATCGCGACAGCCATGCTCGCAACGGCCACCCAGGCATAGGCTTGCAGCAACGGGATCCCTACAAGCAGCAGCTCGTCATTGCCACCGGGAATGAGCAGGCTGCCCCAACCCATCAGCACCCCGCCGCCAAGGCAGCGGATCGCCGATTCAAGCGTCGGCGCGCGTAGCTCCAGTCGCCCCGCCGTCCAGCCGCCGACCAACGCGCCAGCGAATAGCATCACCATCAGCACCGCCTTGACGATCACGCCTTGGGTTTCGCCCTGCGCGAGCGACAACAGCGCATAGGTATAGGCCCAGGGTCCGATGGCGATCAGCGAGATTGCAAAGACGATGCCGATGACGGCTGTCGCATGGTGCGGCGTCCAGATATGCGCAGCGAGCATCCGCGCCCGGCCCGCGCGGATTACCTCCACGCTGCGCCAGCCGACGAACAGCGCAAAGGGCACGAGCAGCCAGCTTGCCGCGAACAACGGCGACGCGACATGCATTTGTGGGAATTTGCCGATCAGCGGCCAAATCGTCAGGCAGCCGAGATAGAAGCCGATCGGTGTCAGCACATAGGTCCATTCGCCCGAGCCGAACTTGGCAATCGCCCCGAACACGCACGCACGAGTGACGAACGCACCGAGGCCGAGCAACAGCCCCCCGGCGACCGTGGCGAGTGTGGCTGGATAGCCGATGGGAAGGGTCTCATGCCCGCCAAGTACCCGCCAAAGCAGCACACCGCCTGCGACCCAGACAGCGGCCTCGGTAAGGCCGAGAAAGCGCCAGGCGCTGCGCTGGGTTACAACCTCATCGACCGCGGCGACCATGCATGTCGCGCCGCGCTGAATGGCATAGCCCATAATCGTCGCACAGACTGCCGCGATGAAAAAGGCAAAACTCAACAGCGCGACTGACATCAACTTCGCTCAGTTGGCAGCATCAGCGGCGATAGCGCCAGCGACTTCGGCCGCCATCTTGAACTGCGCGTCCTGGGTGGTGATCCGATAGCGTTTCGCCATGAACCGGAAATCGGTCCAGGCGAGCCAGACGCTGCCATCGGCCTCTTCGACCACCAACATCCGCACTGGCCAGTCGAGCCCGGCGTAGCGGTTCGCCTGAAGGAATTGCACGCCCAGCGGCGGGTTGCCAAAGCGCACAATCACCGACTTGCCGATCGTCAGATTGGCTTCCTTGCCGAGCGCCTGCTGGTCGAGTGCATCGAAAAAGCGCACGCCCTTGGCCGCGATCGCTGCTTTCAGGCGTTCGACCGTTTCGTCAAAGCCGTGGCTGCTGCGGACACGCACGACGCCGTCGGCATTGGACTGCTTAGCACTTGACGTCGGCGCAGCCTGCCGCGCTTCAGCCGGGGTACCAGTGATCGCCAAGGCGATGGCGAGAAGGATAGGACGAGCGAACATGGGTCAATCTCCATTGAGGCGGGGGAGTCGCCGGGATGCCCGCCTTTTCCTCGATCGCGCGCGCAAACGGGAATAGGAATGTCGCATCGAGTTGATGCCCGAATGCTATGGCTCAGCGAAGTGCGGCAGCGGCGTTCGGACGCGCTGTCTAGGCGTGGTCGGCTATCCCGCAAGTTCGCTGAGAGGGATGTCCGCTTTCTACAACGAGGCAGTCACCTCAGAACGGCGACGGTTCAGAGCAAAGCTGAATCACTGAATTCGCACTTTCGAACGGCAGCATTTCGCAGAAGCTGCCGTTTATCTGCGATCATAGGAACGACCGACTATGGGTCGACAGCGGTCGGCACCGCGCATTGCAATCAAACGGCAGCTACACAGTGGTTGCTGACCAAAAGCGGTCGATCGGCGCCGGGAGCTTAGGCTTGATCGCAAAGCTGATTGAAATTCACGCCATCAAATTTTACGCCATCGATCATTTCGCACAGCATTGTCGCGGTGCCTTGCGGCATCCTGCCGTATTTGCCCGTTACGCTGCCCTTTTGGTGGCCGAGAATGAGCGGGCCAAATTGATCGTCGAGGAAGCCCGCCGTGCGAAGTTCGTCGGCCATATAGTGTCGAAAAGCGTGGGAACCGAGCCCATCACCCTCTTCCTTTACGCCGATTTTACCGAGGTATCGGCGCCACCACTTCGACGCTTTAGCGCCGATGTGATCTCGCGAATTTGCCACCATTTCGGGAAATAGCTGACGAGTTTCGTCACCTCCGGCGATTTCAACCTGGGCGGCATGAAACCGCAAAAATCCGATACCCTCCAGTTTCCGGTGAACCGGGACCATTCGGTTCTTACGTGACTTCGTGTGTTGCCCGGTTTTTGTGTCGTCGCGGAGGTGAATGAACCACCGATCGTGAAGTTCTTCGATATCGGAAACTCGGAGCTGAGCTATCTCGCCAATGCGAGCACCTGAAAACATCGCAATCAAGGGAATCCATTTACGCCAGTCGTCGGACAGCACATTGCCTGGCTTGTGTTCGGCACCGTCTCTGAGAAATCCCTTAAATAGTGGAGAACCCAGGATCGTATTCAGCTGATTGACAGTGAACGGGCACCGTTCGTTTGCAGCCTTGTCGGCGTCGACGAACAAACCGTCGCAGCCGTTGGTGTCGGCGTAGCCATTGCGCACGGCCCATCGCAAAAACGAAGACAGGGCTGATAGCTTGCTGTTGACAGTTTGAGCATCGATCGTCCGCCCTTTTAACACCGCCGCCTTCGCAACAGCGGCCCGCATGTCTAGATTTTTATAGGCATTTGAGTTTCGATAGTTTCGGGGCAGCGCGGCGATAGCGTTTCGCCAATCACGGATCTCATCCCGGCCAATAGCAGCGAGCCGCCGATCATTTCCAACACAATCTGCGAACATTTGGACGACTATCCGCTTCCCATTAACGGTATCAGGGCGTTTGCCTGCACCTAGCTGTTCGGCAGCGAAGCGCTCAAAAAGCTCAAGGATCGTCTGCCCCGCGGGTGCAGCTTCACCCAACCGTTGCCCAACGCGCTGAATGAGCTTGTTGTCCGTGGAGGCGTCAACTGCGCCAGCCAGCCGGAAAAGCTCGCAGAGCCGCGCGTATCCGTCGCTGTGTTTTGGCAACATCCAACCAAGCGCATCGACAATCTCATCGGCAAGGTATGATACCGTTTTGCTGTCGTTCGTCGCCGCTGCGCGCATCCGGTGGCGCAGCTCACTCTGGTGCCAGCCGACATTCGCATCAAACAAGCTAATTGAGCTATTGCGCATTCCGACTCTGCCAGCGTCCATTCGCTCGAGCTCCATTTCGTAGCCGACGACGGTCGCAGCTTCCTCCAAATCCTCTTCGTTGGGGACCACGCAGCCGCGCCATTGCTCAAAAAGTTCGGCGCGGAATTTACCAGCCAGGATAGATGCTTCGCGGCGATCTGCGGTGTTAAGTGACCGCTGAATGATTTTTGTGCCGTCTTGGCCTTGGTATTGTTTGGGCACTGCCATTCGGAACCAGATTGATCGCGATCCAGGGCGGTCCCATAGGTAACGGCCGATCGCGGGATGAGAGGTTTTCATACCCAACGATGCACCCTAACCTATAAAATATACACAGAAATATACAGCGAAGGAGCTATCAACCCACAGAAATCAGCGACTCGCAGGGATCCCTTGTCAAGGTTGCTATGTTGGTTCGAATCCTCTCTTCCCGACCATCACTGATCCATCCGCTTAAGCGATCGCGTCGCCACTGTTCATCGGCCCCACGATGCGCCTTTTGGACCTTGCCGGTCCTCCCCCATTCCCGCCCCTTTGCCCGCCAAATCTGCTGCACATGCGAACACCCCTTGGGGCCAGCCCAAAGCCGTGATAGGCGCACCCTTATGCTCAATATCAACGGCATTACGGTGCGGCTTGGCGGTCGCACGATATTGGAACGTGCAAGCGCGACCTTGCCGGCGAAGAGCCGTGTCGGGCTGATTGGCCGCAATGGCGCTGGCAAATCGACGCTGATGAAGGTGATGATCGGCCAGCTTGATGCCGATGATGGCGAGATCGAGATGCCGCGCAAGACGCGGATCGGCTATCTCCAGCAGGAAGCCCCGCACGGGAGCAAGACGCCGATCGAGACGGTCCTCGAAGCCGACACTGAACGTGCCGCGCTGTTTGCGGAGGCCGAACATTGCGTCGATCCTGACCGCGTCGCTGAACTCTATGAACGGCTCGAAGCGATCGACGCCTATACCGCCGAGGCCCGGGCCGCGCGCATCCTGGTCGGGCTCGGCTTTGACGAGGAAATGCAGCAGCGCCCGCTCGACAGCTATTCGGGCGGCTGGAAGATGCGGGTGGCGCTCGCCGCCTTGCTGTTTTCCGAACCCGATCTGCTGCTGCTCGACGAGCCATCGAACCATCTCGATCTCGAAGCGACTTTGTGGCTCGAAAGCTTCCTCAAGGCCTATCCCGGCATGATGGTTGTCATCAGCCATGAGCGCGATCTGCTCAACAATGTCGTCGATAACATCCTGCATCTCGAAGGCGGCAAGACAACGCTTTACGCTGGCGGCTATGACGCATTTGAGCGCCAGCGCGCCGAGCGCGCGGCACAACTCGCCGCTGCCAAGGCCAGCCAGGATGCGCAGCGCGCCAAGCTGCAGGATTATATCGCGCGCAATTCCGCCCGCGCCTCCACCGCCAAACAGGCCCAGTCGCGCCAGAAGATGCTGGCGAAGATGCAGCCGATCGCCGCGATGGCCGATGATCCGACCTTGAGCTTCGATTTCCCCAGCCCCGATGAGCTGAAGCCGCCACTGGTGACGCTCGATATGGCCAGCGTCGGCTATGGCGACAAACCGATCCTGCAGCGGTTGAACCTCCGCCTCGATCCCGATGATCGCATCGCGCTGCTTGGCCGCAACGGCAACGGCAAGACCACGCTTGCCCGCCTGCTCGCCGCGCAACTCGCGCCGATGGACGGCGACATGACCAAATCGGGCAAGATGCGCGTCGGCTATTTCACGCAATATCAGGTCGAGGAGCTCGACGGCGAGGATACCCCGCTTGAGCATATGCAGCGGCTGATGGGCGACAAGACCCCCGCCGCCGTCCGCGCCCAGCTCGGCCGTTTCGGCTTTTCGGGGCAAAAGGCGACGACCAAGGTCGGCAAATTGTCGGGCGGCGAGCGCGCGCGGTTGGCGCTCGCGCTTATCACCCGCGATGCGCCGCACATGCTGATCCTCGACGAGCCGACCAACCATCTCGACGTCGATGCGCGCGAGGCGCTAGTGCAGGCGCTCAACGCCTATGATGGCGCGGTCGTCGTCGTCAGCCATGATCGCCACATGATCGAGCTCACCGCCGATCGGCTGGTGCTCGTCGATGCCGGTACCGCCAAGGAATATGCCGGCAGCTTGGATGACTATACCGATCTGATCCTCGGCCGGAACCAGCCCAAGGGCGATGCCAATGCGGCCAAGGGGGGCAGCAAGAAGGACAAAAAAGCTGCCGCCGCAGAGCGCGAGCGCGCCGTCGCGCTGAAAAAGACTGCGCACGAAGCCGAACAGGCGGTGGTGAAACTCACGTCACAGCGCAGCGCCATCGACCGCGCGATGTTCGATCCATCGGGTGCTGAGCCCTGGCTCGCCAAGCTGTCGATGAGCGAACTTAGCCAGCGTCGGGCCGAAGTCGACGCCAAGCTCACCCTCGCCGAAGCCGCCTGGCTTGACGCGAGCGAGGCGCTGGAATCGGTGGCGGCCTGATCGCCGATCGGTAATAAGGTCGGCTGATAAGGAGAGCCGGCCAAATGCAGCATGCGAAGACGGCGCTCACCGCGCGCTCCGGCCCCTATCGCGGTATCGCCGCTGAAATGTTCCGCTGGCTGTGCCTCGCCTATCTTAAGCTCGGTGGCTGGACGATGCAGGGCGATTGGCCACCACTCGCCAAGGCCGTGCTGCTTGCTGCCCCGCACACGTCGAACTGGGACGGCATTAATATGCTCGCGGCGGCTGGCTATTACCGGGTGACGTTGCGCTGGATGGGGAAGAAGAGCCTCACCACCGGCCCATTTGGTCGGCTGGTCCTTTGGCTCGGCTGCGTCCCGATCGATCGCGCGGCGAGCCATGACGTCGTGCAGGCAATGACGGACGCTTTCGCCACCGAAGACGCAATGATCCTCGCCATCCCGCCCGAAGGTACCCGCAGCCTGACGCGCGAATGGAAGACGGGCTTCTACCACATCGCCGTAAAGGCCGGCGTGCCGATCATCCTGACGGTGCTCGATTATGGCACCAAGACGATCCGCGTGGCCGACGTCTTCCACCCGACCGGCGATTATGCCGCCGACATTCTCCAGATTCGCGCACCGTACAAAGAAGCGGTTGGCAAGGTGCGCGGGGCGTTTGCGACGGGGGGGTGAGGGCACTCGCCCCGCCCGCGCCTTTGTGGCAGCATCACGCCATGGCGCGGACCGTCATCTCCTATGCATTGTTGCTCGCCCTCGCGGCGACCGCACTGCAATGGCTCGACTATCGATACACAGTCCACGCCTTTTCAACCGAACTCTACGTCACGCTGTTGGCCATCGGCTTTATCACGCTCGGCATCTGGACGGGCGCACGCCTCACCCCGCGCACGATCGCCGGACCATTTCAGCGCAACGATGCCGCGATCCGCGCGCTCGGGCTGACGCCGCGCGAATGCGAGATTCTCGCCCTGCTCGCGTCGGGCCAGTCGAACAAGGAGCTCGCCCGCAGCCTTGGTATCTCGCCCAATACGGTCAAGACGCATGTCGCACGTGTCTATGAAAAGCTTGCCGTCACGCGTCGGATCGAGGCGATTGAAAAGGCGCGTACGCTCGCCCTGATTGCCTGAAATAGTGGGGTGATGGGGCGGGTGATGGGGCCAAATCACCCATCCGGGTGATAGCATCTGGCCCAGGCGCGGGGATAGAGAGGCGGCTATCAGCAATGCCGGGGGAGAAGCGGGCATGAACAGCATCACCAGATACGCAGCGATTTATGGCGGGTGTTCCGGCGCGGTCATCATCGCCACGATTATCGGCGGTACGGCGCTGGCCGATCGCATCAGCTTCGCCGGGTCCGAATTTTTCGGCTATCTCGTCATGCTGGTCGCACTGACCTTCATCTTTGTCGGCATAAAGCGCTACCGCGATATCGAGCGCGGCGGCATCATCCGCTTCCTGCCGGCCTTTGGGGTAGGGCTCGCGATCGCGCTGGTCGCAGCTTTTGTCTATGTGTTGGTGTGGGAAGTCTATCTGGCTGCGACCAACTATGCCTTCATCAACGATTACATCGATGGCATCCGCCACGCCAAGCAGGCAGCGGGCGTGACCGGAGCAGCGCTCGATCGCGCCATGGCGCCGCTGGAAGCCATGCGGACCAGCTACGCTAACCCATTGTTTCGCTTGCCGATGACCTTCATGGAAATCGCACCCGTTGGCGCCGTGGTGTCGCTCGTGTCGGCCGCCCTGTTGCGCAACCCGCGCATCCTGCCGGCGCGTTAAGGCACGGCGCCCGCATTCGGCACCCGCCGTGCGGAAATGATCCGCACCGGTGCCGCAATCATCTGACCCTTCATGAACCCTTCGCCCAGCGTCGGTGAGGTCGGCGCGTCGAATATCCGCGCGACGACCTCCATCCCCGCCACGACACGGCCAAATGCTGCATAGCCTGCGGTATCGCCGATCGCCTCCGGATGCGCGTCGAGCCCGGGCATATCGGCCAGCAGGATCGAGAAATCCCCGGTCGCAGTACCCGGCGCATAGCGCGCCATTGATATCGTCCCGGCCTTGTGGAGAATGCCGGTCTGCGTCGTCGCTTCATGCGCGATCGGCTTCAGCGTGCGCTGCGGCACATTCTGCGTGCCGCCCTGGATCAGGCCGTTGGGCTGCGTCCCCCAGGCCAGCCGCATTGCGCGGTAAAAGGTCGTGCCGTCGAACAGCTTGCGATCGACATAGGCGACGAAATTCTCGGTCGTGACCGGCGCATGCAGGTGATCGAGATCGAGCGTGATCACCCCCGCATCAGTCGTGATCGCCACCCGTACCGTATCGCCAAGCACGGCAGGCGGTGGCGGGGCAGGGGCGGCTTTGCGCCTCGGGCTCGCGCTCGCAGCGCTAGTCAGCAGGGCAAGGGCGATAATCGGCGCGGCGATGCGGGCAAGGATAGGGGGCATTACCGCAATCTACCGTTTTGCGCCGCTCACCGCCACCTTCATCGCGCTAAATCGCCAGCCCCGCCGCGTTGCCGCTCGCCCAGGCCCATTGGAAATTATAGCCGCCAAGCCACCCGGTCACATCGACTGCCTCGCCGATCGCATACAGCCCCGGCAGCTTGCGTGCCGCCATCGTTTGAGACGACAGCCCGTCGGTCGAAATCCCGCCGACCGTCACTTCGGCCTTGGCAAACCCCTCGCTGCCATTCGGCATAAAGCGCCAATCGGCCAGCCGCGCGGCGATATCGGTCAGTTCGCGATCGGTATAGGTTAGCAACGCACCGCCAAATGGCAGCTTTTCGGTTAACGTATCAGCGAGCCGCAATGGCAGCACGCTCGCCAGGCTGTTGCGTAAGCTCACCTTTGGCCCCGCGCGTTTCGCTGCGACCAGCCAATCGCGCGGGCGTCCGGGCAGGAAATCGATGCCGATCGCCTCGCCGTGCCGCCAATAGCTTGATACCTGCAGGATCGCCGGGCCCGACAGCCCGCGATGTGTGAACAACGCCGCCTCCTTGAACACCGCCTTGCCGCACCGCGCCACCACCTCGGTCGCGACGCCCGACAGGGTTTGGAACAAGGTCTCGTCACCCCCCAAGGTCAGCGGGACAAGGGCAGGGCGCGGCTCCACGACCTTCAGCCCGAACTGCCGCGCGAGATCATAGGCAAAGCCCGTCGCGCCCATTTGCGGGATTGAGGGGCCACCGGTCGCGATCACCAGTGCCGGTGCCGTCTCGATACGATCGCCAAAAGCCACCCGAAACCGGCCGTCCGCATGCTCGACTGATCGGATTGCCGACCCCAGCGCGATATCCACCTGCCCCTTGGCGCATTCGTCGAGCAGCAGATTGACGACCTGCTTGGCCGATCCGTCGCAGAATAACTGCCCCAGCGTCTTTTCGTGCCAGGCAATCCCGTGCGCCTCGACCAGCGCGATGAAATCGGCGGGCGCGTAGCGGCTCAGCGCTGATTTGGCGAAATGCGGGTTGGCAGAGATGAACTGCGCGGGCGTGGTGCCGATATTGGTGAAATTGCACCGCCCGCCGCCCGAAATCAGGATCTTCTTGCCCACCGCATCGGCATGGTCGATCAGCAGCACGCGCCGCCCGCGCTGCCCCGCAACCTGCGCACAGAACAGCCCGGCCGCCCCTGCGCCCAGGATAATCGCATCATAGGGGGCAGGCGGTGTTATTCCACGTCGCCCGTAAACCACATGCGCTGCAATTCGCGCTGCTTGTCCATGAACTGGTGCTTCAGCGCGCCGAGCACGTGCAGCCCGACCAGCACATAGACGGCATAGGCCGCGATCTCATGAAACTCGCCGAACAGATCATGCATCTGCTCCTTGGTCACCGCGTCCAGGTTCATGATGTAGCTGATGCGCGGAAAAGGGATTACCCCGAACAGCGTCAGCGGGTTTTCGTCAGCCGCTTTCCACGCCGAATCATGCATCCAGCCCGTGATCGGCATCGCGAAGATGATCACATAGAGCAGCACATGCGTCACATGGCTCAGCTGCACTTCCCATTTCGCATAGCCGGTGGGCAGCGCGGGCGGAGTGTGCGTGAAGCGCCACAACAGCCGCATGATCGCCAGCCCCAGCACGGTAATGCCAATCGATTTGTGCAGGTTGATCGCCGGGCGAATCGATTCCTCGGGGTAAAACTCCCAGGTCAGCGCCAGGAACACGTTGATGATAATCCCGATCGCAACAAGCCAGTGGAGCGTAATCGCAAGGCTGGTATAGCGGCGTGCTTCCATCGTCTCTTCCCGTCGTATCTTGTGGCGCTGCTCTGGCGATAAAACGCCCCAAAGCCTAGCGTGTTGCAAGCCTGTGTTCATCAGAAATCGGAAATAAGCCCAGCGCATGACCTCGATTAGCCAGACGCTCGCCGCGCAATCGCCGCGGCTGACGCCCCGACGCGTGCCTGCTTCCGCCTATCTCATCGCCGGTGGCGTGCTGATTCTGTTCGTCGCGCTGGTGGCGCAGGCGTTTTTCCGCACGGGCCTTGCGAGCTGGTCGGTCGGCATTGTCTACATTGCGTATGATACCGCGCTGCTGATCTTCACGGGCACGAAGACCTGGCAGTTGATGCGCCCGGCACCTCCGCCCGCCCAGACCAGCGCCACCACGCACCGCCCCACGCTCGGCGTGATCATCGCCGCGCATAACGAAGCGGGCGTGCTCGGCATCACGATCGACACGCTCGCGCAGCAAAGCGACCCGCCTGATCTGATCCTCATCGCCGATGACGGCTCCAGCGACGATACGCCCGCCGAGCTTCTGCGCCTCTATGGCCTCACCCCCCCAGCGCTCGGCCAGATCAGCGACCCTGCCCCCGGCCTCCCCACGCTCCGCTGGCTGCGCGTCCCGCACGGTGGCAAGGCGCGCGCGCTCAATCAGGCGATCCAGCTGCTGGATACCGATGTGGTCCTGACGGTCGATGCCGATACCCTGCTCGACCCGCCCGCGCTCGCCGCGATGCGTGGTGCCTTCGCGGCTGAGCCCGCGCTCGTCGCCGCCACTGGCGTCCTCACCCCGATTTGCGGCCCCTCGCTGTCGGGGCGGATCTTCCAGTGGTTCCAGACCTATGAATATGTCCGCAATTTCCTGTCGCGCTATGCCTGGATGCGCGTCGATAGCCTGTTGCTGATCTCGGGTGCCTTTGCCGCATTCCGCAGGGATGCGCTGATCGCCGTCGGCGGGTTCGATCCCGCCTGCCTTGTCGAGGATTATGAGCTGATCCACCGCCTGCATCGCCATTCGACGGACAAGGGGCTCGGCTGGAAGGTCCGCGTCATTGGTGCTGCCACCGCCCGCACCGATGCGCCCGCCTCGCTGATGGCATTCCTGCGCCAACGCCGCCGCTGGTTCGGCGGCTATCTGCAGACGCAATATTGGAACCGCGACATGATCGGCAACCCGCGCTTCGGGTCGCTCGGCACTGCGCAAATGCCGGTCAAGACGCTCGATACGCTCCAGCCAATCTACGGCATCGCCGCCTTCATCATCCTTGGCGTGCTGGTGCTAAGCGGCAAGTTCATGCTCGCCTGGCCGATTCTGCTGGTGATGATCGCCAAGATCATTTTCGATCTCGCTTACCACCTCTGGTCGCTGCGCCTTTATGCGCGCTGGACCGGCCAGCGCGAGGGGCTGGGGCTCGGCTGGGCGATCATCGCCGCGATCCTCGAGCCCTTCACCTTCCAGCTCCTGCGCCACGCCGGCGCGACCTGGGGCTGGTGGATGGTGCTCACGGGCCGCGAGACCTGGGGGCGGCAGAAGCGGACGGCGATTGAAGGGGTGGGGCGGTAGGGGGGACTGGGCATTTCCAGGCCCTATCCCTTCAAAGGAGGGAAAAGTTCATTCCAACGCCCGACAATGCCAGTGCCCGGCCGTCCCGCGCCGGGCGTTTTGCTGCCGAATCCACTATAGTTCCACGCTGGGGCGTAGTGCACGATAAGTGCGTATTCAGCGGCAAATACCCACCACTCACTGCTAAAGGTCAAGTAACGGCATTGTACGTCCGCCAGATCAATATTTTGCCTTTTACGAATCTTGGAGATGTGCTCGGCTAAACGGGCACGCAGCGTTCGACCGCTCTTAGTAGTTTCTTTGGACGCTTTTCCCACATAAACGAGATTGCCCTTAAAATAGAGCGCGTACACTCCACTTTCCCGAGGGCCAACCCCTGGCTGGAGCGGCAATAACGGGCTGGCCTCAAGCTTCTCGATCACTTGAATTCGAATGCCCTCGTCCAAATCGAAGTCGAAGTGATGGGGGCTGTTCGAAAAATTCATGCCATACTTTTGCACATTGTGGTGCGGCGTGTCACCGGTGGCTGATAGGTGGCCTGTTTTAGATGCGAAGCGACATTCATAGCAATTACACGAGCAAGTTCCACAGGAACTGCGTTCCCAAGTTGACGCATCGCTTCTGACCATGAACCGAGCAGACGATAGCCGTCGGGAAAGGTTTGCAGCCGGGCACTTTCGCGAACGGTAAAGTAGCGGACAGACCCATCTGGCCTTGCCAGCATATTTTCGCCTCCGGGAACACCATGAACACCGGCTTTTAGGGTCTTGGCCGCTTCGTCAAGTGGGCTCCCGGTATGACCTGGATATGAGCGGGCACCCTGCTGGAAGCGATGATTTGCGAACTTCAGCGTGGAAGTCGTGGTAGGTTCGGGTAAATCGGCTATCGCGTCGCGAACAGTTCTCCAGGGCTTGGCCGACGGCCTTTCAAGCAACTTCATGCCACGATCATAGAGGCGGCAATCCAAATTTTGGTCGATCCGCGCAACTCGATGCCGATTCCAATAAGTTCCCTCGCGACATTGATCCCATAGCAAAGCCTCTAAAGAATGCGTTTCTTCTGGAAAGCTCCACTCAATCCCCAAGTCTGCACGAAAGCCAACGAAAACAACGCGCTCGCGCCTTTGTGGAACGCCGTAGTTTGCAGCATTTAGCACCCTCGGAACGACCCGGTATTGAAGGCCTGTTACAACTCCGGAGGTATGATGCTGCTCAAGTCTCGCAAGATGATCGTCCCACTCTTCATCCGGTCGCCCAGCGATCTCGGGGTAGTTCAATTGGAGCACGATGTAGGAAAAATAGGTAGCGAACGAAGCCCGGGTTAGTCCTTTGACGTTCTCAAAAATGAACGCCCTGGGTTCGATTTCGCGGACGACGCGTACGGCTTCAGGCCACATGTCGCGCGTGTCCTTGTGCGCGCGGTGTTTTCCACCAAGGGAGAAGGGTTGGCACGGGGGGCCACCGCTAACCAGGTCGACCTTACCACTCAGATCGCCAAAATTGATGCCGCGCACATCCGCTTCAATGGGATCGGGCCAGTGCGCTAAAGGGCTCTTAATTGTCTTTCGGTTCTCGCGAATTGTATCGCAGCACCAGCGATCCCATTCGACTACCCGCTCCGGCTTAAATCCTGCCTCAGCAATGCCCATGCCCAGCCCACCAGCACCAGCGAACAGTTCGACCGCCTTCATCATATGCCCTTTTAACTTAGAAGTGCCACCGGTTTGTTCTTTAATTGTTCTTTATGGCGCAACTGACATTTCTACAACAGGAAATCGCGGTCACTAGCTCCTCGATGGCCGCTCGGGAGTTCTGTATTAGCCCATAGTACTGGCACCCCCCTCACAAAAACCCCACCAACAACCACCCATTCAGCCCAATAATCACCCCCGCCACGCCCCACGCCGTCCATTTCAGCCACGCCGGGCTCGCCAATCCCCCCATCACCCGGCGGTCGCTGGTAAATGCCACCAGCGGCACCACCGCGAAGGGGAGTTGCAGGCTCAGCACCACCTGGCTCAGCACCAGCAGGTCGGTCGCGCCGCGGTCGCCGAGCGCGGCGATGACGGCGACGGCGGGGATGATCGCCAGCAGGCGCGTCGCCAGTCGCCGTGCCCAGACCGGGATTTTCAGGTCGAGAAAGCCCTCCGCCACGATCTGGCCGGCCAGCGTGCCCGTCACGGTCGAATTCTGCCCCGCCGCCAGCAGCGCGACCGCGAACACCACGCTCGCCGCGCCCGCGCCCAGCATTGGGCTCAGCAGGGCATAGGCCTGACCGATCTCGGCCACATCGTTGCGCCCCGCGACATGAAAGGTTGCCGCCGCCAGGATGAGGATCGCCGCGTTGATGAACAGCGCCAGCCCCAGCGCGATGCTGCTGTCGATTGTCGCCAGCCGAATCGCGTCGCGCTTGGCCGCGTCGTCGGTGTCGAAGGCGCGGGTCTGGACGATTGATGAGTGGAGATACAGGTTATGCGGCATCACCGTCGCGCCCAATATGCCGATCGCAATGTACAGCATCGCCGGGTCAGTCACGATCCGCGCGGTCGGTATCAGTCCGCCGGCAATTGCGGCCAGGTCGGGCTGCGCGATCCAGAGTTCATAGGCGAAACACCCCGCGATCACGACGAGCAGCGTGATGATGAACGCCTCGAGCAGGCGAAAGCCGTAATTCTGGAGCATCAGGATCAGCAGCACGTCGAACGCGGTGATCCCCACGCCCCACAGCAGCGGCAGCCCGAACAGCAATTGCAGCGCGATTGCGGTGCCCAGCACCTCGGCCAGATCACAGGCGATGATCGCAATCTCGCACAGCACCCACAGGCTAAAATTGACGGGGCGCGAATAGCGCGCGCGGCAGGCCTGGGCGAGGTCGAGCCCCGCTGCGATCCCCAGCCGCGCGGCGAGCGCCTGGAGCAGCATCGCCATCATGTTGGAGATGAGGATGACGGAGAGCAGCTGGTAACCGAACGCCGATCCACCCGCGATGTCAGTCGCCCAGTTGCCCGGGTCCATATAGCCGACCGCGACCAGATAGCCCGGCCCGCTGAACGCCAGCAGCCGCCGCCAGAAGGGCGCGCCTTTGGGGATCGCGATCGTGCGATAGCTCTCACTCAGCGAGGCACGGCGCGTCTCGGCTGCGTCGCTGCCGATCATCGCATAGGGATCACCGTCAAAGGGCGGGGGCGGGGCCATCAGCGCTTATTGGCGCGCCAATCGCGGCGCGTCCAATCAACAGTGCCGGTTCTGCCCGATCAGGTGCGATTGGCGGCACTCAGGACGGCGCGGACGCTTGCCGTGGCAATGTCGCTGTCCAGCCCGACGCCGAACACCGTCCGACCGCTGGCGGTGCGGCATTCGACATAAGCGACCGCCTGGGCATCGGCGCCATGGCCGATCGCATGCTCGCTATAATCGACGACATCGAGCGCCGGCCCGGTGCTGTCGCTCAGCGCGGCGATAACGCCAGAGATCAGGCCGTTGCCGCGCCCGGAGATTGATCGGTCCTCGCCGTCAATCGCGACATGGCCGATGAAGACGCGCTGACCGGCTGCCCCGGTCTCTTCATAATCGCGCAGCACGAAGCGATCCTTGGCACTGGGCAGATAGGTCGCTTCAAACAGCTGCCAGATATCGGCGGCGTTGAGCTCGCGGCTGGCTTCGTCGGCGAGCGCCTGGACATGGCGGCTGAAATCCGCCTGCAGCCGCTTGGGCAGTTTCAGCCCCTTATCCTGTTCGATCACCCAGGCGACGCCGCCCTTGCCGCTTTGCGAATTGACGCGGATCACCGCTTCATAGCTGCGCCCCAGATCGGCCGGATCGATTGGCAAATAGGGGACTTCCCAATGCGCATCGTTGCGCGCTTCCTGCGCGGCGAAGCCCTTTTTGATGGCGTCCTGATGCGATCCCGAAAATGCCGTGAACACCAGATCGCCCGCATAGGGGGTGCGCGGGTGGATCGGGATATGCGTGCAATATTCGACCGTCTTGACGATCGCATCAATGTCGGAAAAATCCAGTTTCGGGTCAACGCCTTGCGTGTACATGTTGAGCGCAACCGTTACCAAATCGCAATTGCCGGTGCGTTCGCCATTGCCGAGCAAACAGCCCTCGACCCGGTCGGCCCCGGCCATCAGGCCAAGCTCCGCCGCCGCGACCCCGGTGCCGCGATCATTATGCGTGTGGAGCGAGATTACCACGCTGTCGCGATTGGGAATGTTGCGCCCGAACCATTCGATCTGGTCGGCATAGATATTGGGCGTCGCGCATTCGACGGTGGCGGGCAGGTTCAAGATGATCGGGTGGTCGGGGGTGGGGCGCAGAATGTCCATCACTGCCGCGCACACCTCTACCGAGAAATCCAGCTCGGCAGTGGAAAAGGTCTCTGGGCTATATTGGAAATGCCAATCGGTATCGGGCTGGGCGGCGGCGCAATCGCGCAGGATCTTTGCGCCCTCCACCGCGATGCCGCGCACGTCGTCGCGGGTCATGCCGAACACGATCTTGCGCCAGGCCGGGCTGACGGCATTGTAGAGATGGACGATCGCGCGCGGGGCCCCGCGCAGCGATTCAAAACTTGTCTCGATCAAGTCACGGCGTGCCTGGGTCAACACCTGGATCGTGACATCTTCGGGGATCCGCCCCTCGGCAACCAGCCCGGAAATGAACCCATATTCGGTCGCGCCCGCGCTGGGAAAGCCGACCTCAATCTCCTTCATGCCGATTTTGCAGAGCAGATCGAACATCCGCGTCTTTTTCTCGGCATCCATCGGATCGATCAGCGCCTGGTTGCCATCGCGCAGATCGGTCGACAGCCAGCGCGGCGCGGCGGTGATGGTGCGTGATGGCCATTGCCGGTCGGGCAGGGCGATCGGTGGGAAGGGGCGATATTTGGCTGACGGATTGCTGTGCATCATGGTCTCGCTGGCTGCGGGGTCTGCGGTTCGGGTCGGTCCAGGCCCTTAGGCGGTTGATCGCGCGGGCAAGGGCGCACGCGATAGTGGCGCCTAAGGGCGCGTAAGTCGCAGCGACAGGAGCAGGATGCGCTCGGCCATGATCTCCCCCTAACGCGTCGGCGGGATGGCTGTCCAGCCTTGGCCTGCGGAAAGGCCAGTCATCGGCGGCCCAGCGCCGGCAAATCATGCCCTATTTGGGGGTGGCAATGTTATGCAGCGACATCCTCGCTGTGGCGATTCGCCGAAAGACTGGCTTGATCGGTCGTTGCTCGCGGGATGCCACCGGAATGCAGCAACGCCGCGCGCCGTTGCCCAACCTGCAACGATTCGAAGAGCTGCGCATAGCCTTGCGCCGCGTGCGACAGCCGGTTCGCGGAGAGGGCTGCGGCTGCTTCGACAATGCTCGGTCGGGGCTGGTGTTGCTGGTGATGGATCGCGGTGACCAACGCCGCGGCTGAGCTGTCAGCCGCCAGCGTGCCGAAGCTGCCAATCTGCGCCAGATCACGCAAATAATGAGAGCAATCGGTCGCGACAAAGGGCACGCCCGCAATCAGCGCTTCTGCCGCAACAGCTGGCCCGCCTTCATAGCGCGAACAGATCAGCAGCAGATCGGCATCACGCAAGATGGTCGATACATCCGGCCGATATCCGGTCAGCGTGATGTGCTCTTGCAAGCCATGCCGCGCAATCGCTCGCTCCAATTGGGGGCGTTCGCGCCCTTCACCGACGATCGTCAGATGGACCTTGGTGTCCGGCTGCATCGCCGCCACTACCTCAATCGCTAGGGCGAAGCGCTTTTGGGGCTCCAGCCGCCCGATACAGACAAGGTGGAGCATGTCCTTGGTCGAACGCCGTTGCGCAGGGGGTAACGGAACCACTGAATCGGCAAGAAACGGGTCTGGCACCGATTGCACTAGCATGTCAGGCAACAAGGCCTTTGCGTCATTCTTCAGGCCTGGCGTCATTGCCGCCAGCGCATCAATGCCGCTCACCAGCCGACGCAGGAAAAAGCGCTGTACAGCCTCCAGCAGCACGCCATTTCTGGCGATCAGCGGGTTGCTGATCTTGGCGACGATGGCCGCGTTGGGCAGCTGGCGGCGAAAGGCGCGCGCCAGGCCGAAATGATAATTGCCCGGCAGGAAAATAATGTCGGGGCGAAGCGGGGCAACCCGATCCGCCAATCGGCGGGCGAGCCGCCAGCGCGACAACAGGCTGCGCTCGATCGGCGGATCGAGCGCCACAATCGTCGCCCCAGCCGGGACATGAGCATCGCTTTCGCCGCTGGTGCTGCCCACGGCAATGGATACCCGGAACCCCATGTCAATCCAGGCACCAGCCAGCGTCATCGCAATTTTTTCCGTCCCGCCGGGATGGAAATCATGCATCGCAATCAGGATATGCGGCCGTGGCAAAAAAAACTGCATGGCATGGTCCGATAGAAACCGAAGCCCCCAAAGGGTTCGATTGTCGGACCTTCCATGCCAAGTCAAGCCACGCAGGTCGGACTGCCGCGTATCCTGATTTCGGTGTGGCTAGTTCTTCGCCTTGTCGACCAGCTTGTTGGCGCCGATCCACGGCATCATCGCGCGCAGCTCCGCCCCGACCTTTTCAATCGGGTGCGCGGCTGCGGCCTTGCGCGATGCCTTTAGTTCGGGCTGGCCGGCGCGGTTGTCGAGGACGAAATCTTTGACGAAGCGCCCCGCCTGAATATCAGCGAGCACGCGCTTCATCTCGGCCTTGGTCTCGGGCGTAATGATCCGCGGACCGGTTTTGATGTCGCCATATTCAGCGGTGTTGCTGATCGAATAGCGCATATTGGCGATGCCGCCTTCATAGAGCAGATCGACGATCAGTTTGGTTTCATGCAGGCATTCGAAATAGGCCATTTCCGGCGCATAGCCGGCCTCGACCAGCGTCTCGAAACCCGCCTGGATCAGATGGGTGATGCCACCGCACAGCACCGCTTGCTCGCCGAACAAATCGGTCTCGCATTCCTCGCGGAAGGTCGTTTCGATGATGCCGCTGCGGCCGCCGCCGACCGCGCTCGCATAGGACAGCGCCAGCGCCTTGGCATAGCCGTTGCCCGACCCGCCTTCGGCTTCTTGCGCGACCGCGATCAGGCAGGGGACGCCGCCGCCCTTTTGATATTCGCTGCGCACGGTGTGGCCGGGGCCCTTGGGCGCGATCATGATCACGTCGAGATCAGCCCGCGCCTCGATCAGCCCGAAATGCACGTTCAGGCCGTGCGCAAACGCAATCGTCGCGCCCTGTTTCAGGTTGGCGTGGAGATCATCGGCATAGATCGCCGCCTGATGTTCATCAGGGGCGAGGATCATCGTCACATCGGCCCAGGCGGCAGCCTCGGCATTGCTCATTACCTTGAAGCCCGCCGCTTCGGCCTTTTTCGCGGTGGCGGAACCGGGGCGGAGTGCGATCGCGACTTCTTTGACGCCGCTGTCGCGCAGATTCTGCGCATGGGCATGGCCTTGGCTACCATAGCCGACGACCGCGACCTTCTTGTCGGTGATCAGGTTCAGATCGGCGTCGCGATCGTAATAGACTTTCATTTCGGTAGCTCCCTTGTCCTGTTTCCGTCCCGTCACCCCGGACTTGTGCTGGGGCCCACCTCGCCGCCCGCAGTGCAGTGAATGGGGCGCAGTGGACCCCGGCACAAGTCCGGGGTGACGGCTAATGATGTGCGCGTCCTATGCCGCCTCTTTGCCCCGCGAAATGGCGACGATGCCGGTGCGCGCAACTTCGATCAGCCCGACCTCGCGCATCAGCTCAACGAATTTATCGATCTTTTCGGTGCCGCCGGTCACCTCAAACACGAAGCTCGACGTCGTCGCATCGACTACGCGCGCCCGGTAAACGTCCGCCAGCCGCAGTGCTTCGATCCGGTGATCGCCAGTACCCGCAACCTTGATCAGCGCCAGTTCGCGTTCGACATGCGCGCCGGCGGCGGTGAGATCGGTGACCTTGTGCACCGGCACCAGCCGATCAAGCTGCGCCACGATCTGTTCGAGCACCGGCGGGCTGGCCGAGGTGACGATCGTGATCCGGCTGACCGATTTGTCCTCGGTAATCTCGCTCACCGTCAGGCTCGCGATATTATAGCCACGCGCGGTGAACAGCCCGGCAATCCGCGCCAATATGCCCGGCTCGTTATCGACGATCACCGCCAGGGTATGGCGTTCGGCGTTTTCTTGCTTGATGTGCATCAGACCAGCGCCTTGGCTTCGTCGTCCATCACGCCGGTCACCTGATCAGCGGCCAGGATCATGTCGGTATGCGCCGCGCCTGATGGGATCATCGGAAAGCAGTTCGCGCTCTGCGACACCCGGCAATCGACCATTACCGGCCCGTCATAAGCCAGCATTTCGGATATGCCGCTCTCAAGCTCGCCCGGCTTTTCGATCAAAATGCCCTTCCAGCCATAAGCCTCGGCCAGCTTGACGAAATCGGGCAGTGAATCGCTATAGCTTTCGGCGTAGCGGCTTTCATAGGTCAGCTCCTGCCACTGGCGGACCATCCCCATATATTGGTTGTTCAGGATGAAGATCTTGACCGGCAAGCGATATTGCGTCGCGGTCGCCAGCTCCTGGATGTTCATCTGGATCGACGCCTCACCGGCAATGTCGATCACCAGCGCCTTGGGGTGGCCAAGCTGCGCGCCGATCGCGGCGGGCAGGCCATAGCCCATCGTGCCGAGCCCACCGCTCGTCAGCCATTTATTGGGCAGTTCGAAATCGAAATGCTGCGCGGCCCACATCTGGTGCTGGCCGACCTCGGTGGTGATGATCGGTGATCGTCTGTGCGTCGCCTCCCACAGCGCCCGGATGGCGCGCTGCGGCATGATCTCTGTCTTGGACTCAGCAAAGGCCAGGCTCTTCTTCGCGCGCCAGCCCTCGATCCGCTGCCACCAGTCGGTCAGGTCGGGCTTGGGGTGCTGCCGCGTCTTGTACACACGGATCATCGCCTCCAGCGCATAGCCGACATCGGCGATCACCGGCAGGTCGACCCGCACCGTTTTGTTGATGCTGCTGCGATCGATATCGATATGCGCCTTGCGCGAATGCGGGCTGAACGCGTCGAGCCGCCCCGTCACGCGATCATCGAACCGTGCCCCCATCGCGATGATCAAATCGGCCTGGTTCATCGCCCAATTGGCTTCATAAGTGCCGTGCATGCCCAGCATGCCGAGCCATTGCTTCGACGATGCCGGAAAGGCACCAAGCCCCATCAATGTCGATGTCACCGGCGCGCCCGTGATCTGCGCCAGTTCACGCAGCAACGTGCTCGCCGCCGGTCCGGCATTGATGATGCCGCCACCGGTATAGAAAACCGGGCGTTCAGCCGCCGCGAGCATATCAACCAATTGCTCAATCACGGCCGGATCGGGCTTGATCTGCGGGCGATAGGTTTTGTGCTTGATCGGGCCAGGCTTGGTATAGCGCGCCACCGCGACCTGCACGTCCTTGGGGATATCGACAACGACTGGGCCCGGCCGGCCCGATGTAGCGATATGAAAAGCCTCATGGATCACGCTGCCCAGCTTGGCCGGGTCCTTCACCAGATAATTATGCTTGGTGCAGTGGCGGGTGATGCCCACCGTGTCGGCCTCCTGAAAGGCATCGGTGCCGATCAGGGATGTCGGCACCTGGCCAGTGATCACCACCATCGGGATCGAATCCATCAGCGCATCGGTGATCCCCGTCACGGCATTGGTCGCGCCGGGGCCAGAGGTGACCAGCACCACGCCGGGCTTGCCGGTCGATCGCGCATAGCCCTCCGCCGCATGCGTCGCGGCTTGTTCATGACGGACCAGAATATGCTTGATCCGCCCGCCAGCCGCATTGTGACGGAACAGTGCGTCATAAATCGGCAGAACGGCGCCGCCAGGATAGCCGAATACGATCTCCACGCCGAGATCGCACAGCGCCTCGACAAGGATATCGGCTCCGGATTTCTCGGTCATCAGTCGTCCTTCGGGTTACTGCAGCGCAACAAAATTATGCGAAGCGCGCTGTTAGAGGTGTAAAAAATGCAGGTCAACCCTTTTTGCGTAATCTAGTTTCAATTTCGTTGCGCAGACTATTCGATTCTGTCGCGTCATTGGCGGCGCTATAGCGCGTGGGCGCGGTGGCGGCGATGGGTAAATTTGGGTGGGCATCGAGCGCGCTGAAATGCCGACGTCGCGAGTGAGAAATGCCCGACCGCGCCAACTAGCGGGGCTAAATCTGCTGGAGGTGCAGGGATAAGTATTTTCGCAGCAAGCGTCGCGTCGTTTCTCCCGGAAGTTGAGCGGGATCGCTTGAAAGCTTGTGAAAGAACGCGTCCCGCGTCTCCTTCAAGTTCGCAAAGATCGCAATATCCTGATTGGCTCCAGCCGGATCGAGCGCGCTCGCCATGATCGCAAACTTGTCTGCAAGGCGATATTTGTCCTTCATGACGATCCGCATGCGGTCGGCCACGTTCTGGGCGCTCTGCGGCAACGCGCTGCCAATCGCTGCGGTCCAGGACGCTTCATAGCGCTCGAACGTCGCACCCACCAAGATTTCGAGCCCGGCCCACGCGGAAATGAATGCGCTGAGTGACTGCAGTCGGCTTTCATGCGATTGCGCTAGAAGCCGAGGGACGTGGCGTAAATTCTTTGGTGCCTTGTCCAATGCGTGTGCCAGCATCACGGCCTCGGCCGCCTGATCGGGCAACAAGGAGGATTTCGAGGTTATGGTCATGCTCGCCTCAGGTGTCACGATGTAAACCGGACGATCGCTGCCCTTAGCGATCATCATATTCGCAATCCCGAGCGTCTTTCCGTCATGGACCACACCCTCGAATCCGGAGAGGCGAGCGCGCTCAATGCGGTGTGCCGGGTATTGCGGGCTGTATCGCCAAAGCTGGTGCCCGCCTCGGGGTCGAGGGAAAGAGCGAAATCGCCAAGATCGATCATGTGCTCCAGGTTGCGGTCGGCCAGCTCATGTTCGCAATCTATTACCTACAGCGTGCCGTCGCCCGTTTCAGCAAGCTGTCCGGCTGGTCCGGCGAAGATTGCGTCGAACCGTTGCCGCGCCGTTCGAACGGCGCAAAACCGTTACAAGTCCAATCCTGGCCTAACGTCCGGCTAGCCAGCCGCCGCAAAGTCGCGGTACACCCCCCGCCGCCACCCATCGAAAGCGAAAAACCCGCCATGAAATCCACCATCATCGCCTATTTCTCCGCAGCAATCGCGATGTTGGCGCTGGATTCCGTGTGGCTCGTTTTGACCGCAGACCGGCTGTATCGCGCCAATCTGGGTGATCTGATGATGCCGGGGTTTAATCTTGTCCCGGCCGGGCTGTTCTACCTGATTTACCTGATGGGCATCACCGTGCTGGCGATCCAGCCCGCGCTCGCCAGCGGGCGGGCGACGACCGCCATGTTTCGCGGCGCGGTGCTCGGCTTTGTGGCCTATGCCACCTATGATCTCACCAACCAGGCGACCTTGCGCGATTGGTCAACGGTGGTGACGGTCGCCGATCTGTGCTGGGGGACGTTCCTGACGGCGTCGGCGGCCAGCTTTGGCTATTGGGTCAGCCGCCGCTTCGCTGCGCCAGCGCGGTAGGGCCGCCCGCGCCGATCAGGGCTTTGCCGGGCGCAGCCGATAATGGCTGACGCCCCATTCCTCACCACCAGCATGGCCAAACAACCCGGCAGTGGCCAGGTAGAACAGCCGCCAGCGCCGCCGCCATAGCCGCGCATCCTTGCCGTACACCTCCACCAGGATGCGATCGATCTCGGCGATATTGGCATCGAAATTGGCGAGCCAGTCGATCGCGGTGCGCTGATAATGCGCGCCATTCCAGCGCCAGCTTTGCTCGACTTCAAAGCTTTGCGGGAAATGCCCGATCAGCCCGTGGCTCGGCATGATGCCGCCGGTGAAGAAATGCTGGGCGATCCAATCGGCCTTGTCATGCTGGTTGAAGCGGTATGGCTGGTTGCGATGCGTGAACACATGCACGAACATCCGTCCCTCCGGGTTCAGCCAGCCGCGTGCGCGGGCGAGCAATGTTTCCCAATTGGCCATATGTTCGAACATCTCGACCGAAACGATCCGGTCAGCGACGAAATCGGGCACGAAATCATTCATGTCCGCGGTAATGATCGTCACGTTGTTCAGGCCCAACGCCTTGACCTGCCCTTCAATATAGCCGCGCTGCGGGGCGGAATTGGAAACCGCGACGATCCGGGCATTGGGGAAGCGTTCGGCCATGAACAGCGTCAGCGAACCCCAGCCGCAGCCCAGCTCCAAGATGGTTTGGCCATCGGCGAGATCGGCATGCGCGACGGTTTCGGTCAGCGCCAGGATTTCGGCCTCGGCGAGCGTCTCTTTGCCCGTGGAATAGAGGCAGCAGCTATATTTGCGGCGCGGCCCCAGCGTCAGGCCGAAAAAGGCGGGCGGCAGTTCATAATGTTGTTGATTGGCGACATCGGCATGTTCGGCGATGGGATGATCGATCATTGCCCGCGCGAATTGCTCATCATTGGACGGTGCGCCCGCAAGTTTGCGCTTGGTCCGTGCGCACAGGAAATCGACGCCCAATTTGGTGATTGGATCGGGCAGGGGCGTCGATTCAGCGGCGCGCAGCGCCTTTTCAAGCAAGTTCATTGATACTCTTTCGCAGGGGAATTGACGGTTGGGGTTTTGGGGAGTGGCCAAAATGCCCGGACGCGCGCTTGATAATCGCGAAAGGCATCGCCGCGCGAGCGCAGCATATGCGCCTCCAGCGGCGGCAGGCCAGAGGCATAGACGAGCAGCAGATACATGAAGGCCGGGCCGGACATGGCGAGCCAGCCCCAGCCAAAGGCGCCGTCCGGCCCGATCGCAATCACGGCATAGGCCGTCCAGCTCAGCCATTCGAAAAAGTAATTCGGATGGCGTGACAGGCCCCATAAGCCGGTGTCGCAAATCTGTCCGCGATTGGCGGGGTTGGCGCGGAATCGGGTGAGCTGCTGATCGGCAACCCCCTCGCCAATCACCGCAATCACCAGGATCAGCGCGCCGACCAGATCCGACCAGGCAATCGCCGGGGCGGGGTTACGCGCGGCCAGCATGATCGCGCCGACCAGCAGCAGCGCCGCCGCTGCCTGAATCTGCAGGAAGATGAATAGCTGACGCGAAAAATCATCGCCCCATTCGCGGCGAAGCTCTGCATAACGCGGATCATCAGCATGTTTTGTGGTGCGGACCGCGATATGCAGGCCAAGCCGCAGCGCCCAACCGGCGACCAAAGCGGCGACCAGCCATTGCCGCGTGCCGGGCGGGCCATCAAGCGGGGCAAGCGCTGCAATAACACCCGCGATTCCGATCGCGAACGACCAGATTGCGTCGGTCCATCCGGATTGGCCCGGGCGGCGCGCAATCGCCCAGGCGCCGGCCATGACAGCCGACAGGAAGAGCGCGATAAGGAGGATTAGGGTGGCGAAGGTCATGGAATAGGATACGGGTGGACGACTTTTTTGGATGATCGTCCAGCAAAAGAAATCCAAAAAGCGACAGCGCTCGTATCTAATCGGGTAATGTGGGTGGGGAAAAGGCAGCGGGGGGCTGCGTCGTAATGCGATTTGAAAACGATGCCGTGCTTGATATTGCGATCGTAGGTAGCGGAATTTCCGGCCTTTCTGCCGCCTGGCTATTGGCGAAGCGCCACCGGGTTACCCTGTTCGAGGCTGATGGCCGGATCGGTGGCCATAGCCATACCGTGGTCGCACCCAGCGGCCCGGTCGATACCGGTTTCATCGTCTATAACGAATCGACCTATCCGAATCTGACGGCGCTGTTCGCGCATCTCGAGGTGCCGACCAAAGCGTCTGAGATGACGTTTTCGGTGTCGATCGACGATGGTCGGCTGGAATATGGTGCCAATGATCTGGGCAGCCTGCTCGCCCAGCGGCGCAATATCTTCCGTCCACGCTTCTGGTCGATGATGCGCGATCTGCTGCGTTTTTATCGCCAGGCACCGCGCGATCTTGCCGGTTTGGGGGACGAAAGCCTGACCGACTATCTTGACCGCGGCGGCTATGGCGTGGCGTTCCGCGAAGACCATCTTTACCCGATGGCCGCTGCGATCTGGTCGACACCGTCCACTGATATCCCGCTTTATCCCGCCGCCGCCTTTATCCGCTTCTGGGATAATCACGCGCTCTTCGAACTTGGCCAGCGCCCGATCTGGCGGACGGTTGATGGCGGCAGCCGGGAATATGTGAAGCGGCTGACCGCCGACTATGCCGATCGCATCATCCGGGACGCGCCGGTGCGCTCGGTTCGCCGTTCGGGTGGTCGCGTCGATATCACCACCGATCACGAGACCCGCCAGTTCGATCATGTCGTGCTGGCGTGCCATGCCGATCAGGCGCTGGCGATGCTGAGCGATGCTGATCCGGCTGAACAAGCCTTGCTCGGTGCCTTTGGTTATCGGTGTAACGATGCGGTGCTGCACAGCGATGCCGCGCTGATGCCGCAGCGCCGCCGAACCTGGTCGAGCTGGAACTATGCCGCCAGGGGTGCGGATGCGAACAAGCTATCGGTGACCTATTGGATGAACCGGTTGCAGGACCTGCCCGACAGCAGCCCCTTGTTCGTTACGCTCAATCCCTTGCGCGAGCCCGATCCGGCCAGCATCATCTGGCGCGGCATTTATGATCACCCGGTGTTCGATACCGCCGCCATCCACGCGCAGCAGCAGTTGTGGTCGTTGCAGGGCAACCGCAACAGCTGGTTTTGCGGCGCCTATTTTGGTGCAGGCTTTCACGAAGATGGGCTTCAGGCCGGGCTTGCCGTGGCGGAGCAACTCGGCGGGGTAGCGCGTCCTTGGAGCGTGGCCAATCCATCGGGGCGGATCCATGTGCACCCCGTTGATGCAGCCCCGTTGCTGGCGGTAGCATCATGACGCAATCGGCATTGTACCGGGGCAATGTGATGCACCAGCGGCACGGGCCGCGCCGCCACCGGCTTGATTATCGCCTGTTCATGCTGCTGCTCGATCTCGACGAGGTTGGCGCGCTTGGCCAGCGGTTGCGTTTTTTCTCGCGAAACCGGTTCAATCTGCTGTCGTTCAACGATCGCGATTATGGCGATGGATCGCGGGTGCCGCTTAGGGCGCAGATCGAACGGCATCTCGATGATGCCGGGCTGTCGATCAATGGCGGGGCGATCCGACTGCTGACGATGCCGCGCATGTTTGGCTTCGCTTTCAACCCGCTCAGCGTTTATTTTTGCTACCGGCCTGACGCGACGCTCGCCGCCATTCTCTACGAAGTGAACAATACTTTTGGGGAGCGGCACAGCTACCTGCTGCCGGTTGATCCCGCCGCCGGCCTGCCGGTCCGGCAGACGGTGCCCAAGGCGTTTCACGTATCGCCATTCATCGGCATGCAGATGGAGTATGCGTTTCGCGTATCGCCCCCGGCTGAACGGCTGGCCGTTGCGATTACCGGCACTGGCGCCAGTGGTGCGGTGATCACCGCCGCCCTTGTCGCGCACCGGCATGCGTTGACCGATAGGGCCTTGCTCCGCGCGCTGGCCGCTTATCCATTGATGACCTTGAAAGTGGTTGGCGGCATCATGTGGGAAGCCCTTAAATTGTGGATCAAGGGCGTGCCGCTCCAACCCAAACCTCCATCGCCCGGCCGCGTGATTACCGTGCCGACTGCCCAGGTGACCAAATCATGTATCTGAATGATGGCGGCATGCCCGCAACCCCCGATCCCATCCCCGTTGCTGCGCAGCGTGGGGCAGGCAATTGGCTCGCCCGCCGCGTGCTGCGCTATATCCATAAAGGGCGGCTGACGATCATTCTGCCCTCAGGAGAGGCTATTGCCCAAACCGGTGAGATGCCTGGGCATGATGCGACGCTGATCCTGCATCATCCTCGCGCGATCCGACGACTGTTGACGCGGGGCGATATGGGCTTTTTCGATGGCTATGTCGCTGGCGACTGGTCATCGCCCGATCTGGTCGCGCTGCTGACCCTGCTTGCTGATAATGTCGAACGGTTGCAGCAGACGATTGACGGGCTTGCCGTTGTTCGTCTCGCCAAAAGACTCCGCCATCTGGTGCGGCGCAATTCAAAGCGGGGCAGCCGGCGCAACATTTCTTTCCATTATGATCTGGGCAATGATTTCTACCGGCTCTGGCTGGATGAAAGCATGACCTATTCGTCGGCCTGCGCCGTCCAGCCTGGGCAAACGCTAGAAGACGCCCAACAGGCCAAGCTGGATGCCATTGCTGGCATGCTTGATCTCCACGGCAGCGAAACCGTACTGGAAATTGGTTGCGGCTGGGGCGCGCTTGCTGCCCATCTGGCACCGCTCTCCGCCAGCGTGACCGGGGTTACGCTATCGCGCGAACAGCTTGCCGTGGCCCGTGATCGGTGCGCCACCGCCGGCCTCAGCAATGTTGACCTGCGGTTGCAGGATTATCGCGATGTACCCGAACGCTTCGACCGGATCGTCTCGATCGAAATGATCGAAGCGGTGGGGGAGGCCTATTGGCCGGTATATTTTGATACGCTGCGCGCGCGGCTGGCACCCGGTGGCACGGCAGTGCTGCAAATCATCACCATGCGGGAGGATCTGTTCGATTCCTATCGAACCCGGAGCGATTTTATCCAGCAGCATGTTTTTCCGGGCGGGATGCTGTTGTCGCATGGCGTGATCGAACAGCAGGCGCAGCGCGTTGGGCTAACGCTTGATGGCATCACGACTTTCCGCGAAGGCTATGCCGCGACGCTGGCGGAATGGCGGCGGCGATTCACCGGTGCAGCCGATGAGGTTGCCAAATTGGGATTCGATCGCGATTTTTGTAGGCTCTGGACTTATTATTTGAGTTATTGTGAAGCGGGGTTCCGGACCGGCACCATTGATGTCGGGTTATATATCTTGAAGGGGTAAAGATGATTGATCGACGGCAGATGCTTGCAGGTGGCGCGTTGCTGCTGGCACTTCCGGATGTGGCGCGGGCTGGCCTTGCTGTGCCTTCCAGCAATCACCTGCGCTTCAACATTCTGCGTAAGGGATCAAAGCTCGGCACGCATGAGGTGACGATTACGCCAAGCGCTGGCGGGCTCACTGTCAATGTTGCGGTCGATCTTGCCTATTCGCTGCTCGGCGTCACGCTGTATCGCTATACCCATCGCGCGACAGAGGTCTGGTCGGGGGATCAGGTCGTCTCGCTCCGCAGCACGACCAACGACAATGGTGAAAAATATCAGCTGATCGGTCAGCGTGGGCCCGAAGGGCTGGCGATCCAGACCAACAAGGTTGCGCGCTATATCGCGCCGGCAAACGCGCTGCCCGCAACGCACTGGAACCAGCGCGAGCTTGATGGCCCGTGGATCAACACACAGGACGGCAAATTGATGCGGCCCAAGGTCAGCCCGCGGGGCATTGAAACCATCGTCGCCGGTGGCGGCAAGACGATCAAGGCTCACCGCTTTGCGCTGACGGGTGAGGTGCAGCTTGATATGTGGTATGATGACGATCTCGGCTGGTCCGGCCTCAGCTTTAACAAGGGAAAGACGCCGATCCGCTACGAACGGCAGTTCTAACCGGCTTTCCGCCTCGGTTGATCGCGATCAGCTTTTCACCCGCTACAGCCAGGCAGACAGCGCGGCATTGACGGCATCTGGTGCTTCCCAGGGCACGAAATGCCCGGCATCGATCGTCACCAGCGTCATCCCAGGCACCAGCGTCTCTAGCCCGACCAACTGGCTGGGCTTCAGCGCCGTATCGGCCATGCCCCAAATGATGAGCGCCGGCATGGCGAGCGCAGGAAAGGGCTTGTCGAGAAACGCCGGGCGGGGCGGCTCCTCATCCATGGCGGGCACGATGATCGGGCTGGCGCGATACCAGTTATACATCGCGGTCAGCGCGCCCGGCTGGCGCCATTGATCGAGATAATTGGCGCGTTCCTCGGCGAGCTTGGCCTGGTCAGCATGGCCGACAAAGGTCTTGGCGAAATAAGCCTCAACGCCGATGGCGGCGATATGCGCTTCAAGTGACGGGTTGCGGAATGCCCGGATATACTGGCTGGCGGCGCGCTGATCGGGATCATCGAACATCGTGCGCTGAAAGATCAGCGGATGCGGCGCGTTGATGATGATCAACCGCTCGACCCGGTCGGGCCGATTGAGCGCCGCCATCCACGCAACCGCGCCGCCCCAATCATGCCCCACCAGGGTGAAGCGATCCTTGCCGAAATGATCGGCCAGCGCCAGCACATCGCCAAGGAGCTTGGCAGGCGCATAATCGCTGACCTGCTCGGGCTTGGACGATCGCGCAAAGCCGCGCTGATCGGGGGCGATCACGAAATGGGTCTTGGCCAATTCGGGGATCTGGTGGCGCCAGGTGCGGTGCGATTCGGGAAAGCCGTGCAGCAGGATGATAGCTGGATTGGCGGGGTCGCCAGCGATGGCGACGTCAAGCTCAACCCCGGTCGGTAATGCAATGCGTGTAAGCGGAAAGGGTGGGATCATTTTCTCTCCTGACGCCGACGCGGGGTCGGGGGTTCATTACCGTTATTCCGGGTGGCTGATCGTGTTCGGCACCGCCGGAATCGGAATGAATTCGGCCTCGTCACCTAAAACCTTGGGGAAGCGGCCCGCTGTCCAGTCAGCCTTGGCCTGATTGATCCGATCCCGCCGTGATGAAACGAAGTTCCACCAGACATGGCGCGGGGTCGCAAAGGCCTCTCCGCCGCAGAGCATTACTTGGGCGCCACGGGCCGAGCGCAGGGTCGCCCTGTTGCCCGGTTTGAGCACATAAAGCGTCATTGGATCGAGCGTCATCCCGTCCAGGCTGGCGTCGCCGATGGCAACATAAAGCGCGCGCTCATCGGTGCTGGCATCGATCGGGATGCTGCCGCCCGCATCAAGCTTGATGTCGGCATAAATCGTCTGCGCATAGGTCGTGGTCGGGGCGGTCGCGCCCCATAGCGATCCCATGATGATGCGCGCATGCGCGCCGCTGCCCTCGATAACCGGGAGATCGGCGCGCGCGACATGTTCAAAGGCAGGGGCCATTTCTTCGTCGGCTTCGGGCAAGGCAAGCCAGGTCTGGATTCCCGACAATGTAGGTCCAGCGGCGCGCGCGCTGGCCGGCGAGCGCTCCGAATGGACGATGCCATGGCCTGCGGTCATTAGGTTGACCGCGCCCGGTTCAATCGTAGCGAAGCTGCCGATCGAATCGCGGTGATCAATCGCCCCGCTGAACAAATAGGTTACGGTGGCGAGATTGATATGGGGGTGCGGCCGAACATCGATTCCCGTGCCGACCGCGAGCGTCGCGGGGCCCATCTGATCGAAGAAGATGAACGGCCCCACCATTGTTCGCGGGCGCGCTGGCAAGGTGCGGTGCACCTTGAAGCCGCCCAGATCATGGCTGGTCGGTAGGATCGTTTCCAGGATTGGGGAATCGGTCATGATGCGCGCTCCAGCAAGCGGTTCAGCATATCGACAATGTCTTCGGGGAAAATTTTCTCGGGCCAATTTGCCAGTTCCGCCCGGGTGAACCAGCGCCAACCCGCCATGACGCGCTTTTCCAGCGGCGTATGGCCATGGGTGGCAATTTCGGTGGTTTCCGTGCGGATCAGGAAATAGCGTTCGTCCGCGAAGACCGGCACCCCTTCCAAGGTGATGAACGTCACTTCGCGACGGGCAATTTCCGGCCCGGGATCAAGATCAAAGCCGGTTTCCTCAAGTAACTCGCGCCGGGCGGCGGCTTCATAACTCTCGCCCGGATCACAGCCGCCGCCCGCCGTCGCCCAAAAGGGCGCGCGATCATCCGCCGCAAAACGAAACATCAGCAGCCGGTCTTGCGGATCAAGCAGCAGCAACCGTGCCGCCGGGCGGGGCAGGCGCGCGCTCACGCCTCCTCGGGTGCCTTGGCCTTGATCACCAGCGCATGAACGGTGCCGTCCATCAGATCCCCCAGTGCCTGATTGACGAGCCGCTGCCGCGCCACCCGCGATTGGCCAACAAAGGCTGCACTTTCGATCACCACGGTGAAATGCGATTCGCCTGATCCGTCATCCCCCATATGCCCGGCATGGCTGGCGCTATCGTTGATGATTTCGAGCAGGCTGGGCTCAAGCGCGCGGGCAAGGCGCACAGCGATTTGGGTGGCAACGGGGCCAGTGGCAGCATTTGTCATCCGCCCTATATAAGCCGTTTTAGGATTTCGGGGAGCCACGTGACGCACGAGCGTGAAAAGAAGGATCGGCCAGCGCAGCGCTTCCATGGACGCGTGGGTGATAGTGGCCGGCCCTGTATGGAACCGGGCTGTGAGTCCCCCGGCGAATTCCGCGCGCCACCGCCCGAAGGGGTAAGCCAGCGCGATCAGCCGGCCGCCTATCGTTGGTTCTGCCTTGATCACGTCCGCGCCTTCAACGCGCGGTATAATTTCTTCGCCGGGATGAGCGTGGATGAGATTTCAGCCGCGCAGCGCCCCTATGCAGGGTGGGAACGCGAAACGCGCGCCTTTGCAACGGGTGGGGCGGACCGGCCGCCGCCCTGGGCGGATTTCAGCGATCCGCTTGATGCGATCGGTGCCCGCTTCCGCGCCCGTGCTGCCGCCGATCGCAAGGATGGGCGGCCCTTGTCGGAAGGTGACCGCCGGGCGCTGAAGGTGCTTGGCCTGGGCACGGATGTCGACCGGCGGGCGCTGCGCGAACGCTATGCATCGCTGGTTCGCCAATATCATCCCGATCGCAATGGCGGAGACCGCAGCTTTGAAAAAAAGCTGCAGGACGTGATCGCCGCTTATCAGCAGCTAAAGGGTGCAGCTGCCTTTGCCTGATGGCTCGCCGCCAATTGATGGCGGAGTGCGCAATGGCATCTCGACTTGGCGCGATTCATCGGGCTAGGGGGAGGACTCACTAAAGGCCGATATGATGACCAACATTCCGAATACCCAGCCCGACAGCCGTGACACGACGATCATGGAGGCGCCCGACAAGATGGTGAAGGTCCGCGAGATGTTCGGCATCGATTCGGACATGGAGGTCCCCGCCTTCTCCGAAGCCGATGAGCGCGTGCCCGATCTCGATCCGGCCTATGTCTTCGACGCCGATACCACGCTGGCGATCTGCGCCGGCTTCGCGTTCAACCGGCGGGTGATGGTGCAGGGTTATCACGGCACCGGCAAATCGACGCATATCGAACAGGTTGCCGCGCGGCTGAAATGGCCGTGTATCCGGATCAACCTCGACGCGCATATCAGCCGCATCGATCTTGTTGGGCGCGACGCGATCGTGCTCAAGGACGGCCAGCAGGTCACCGAATTCCGCGAAGGCCTGCTCCCCTGGGCGCTGCAGACGCCGACGGCCCTGGTATTCGACGAATATGATGCCGGTCGCCCCGACGTGATGTTCGTCATCCAGCGCGTGCTGGAGACCGAAGGCAAGCTGACCCTGCTCGACCAGAATCGCGTGATCCGCCCCAACCCCTATTTCCGTCTGTTCGCGACCGCGAATACGGTTGGCTTGGGCGATACCAGCGGGCTCTATCACGGCACGCAGCAGATCAACCAGGGCCAGATGGACCGGTGGAACATCGTCGTCACGCTCAACTATCTGCCCGCCGCGGTTGAGGCACAGATCGTGCTCGCCAAATCGGGCGAATATGACAAGCCGCACGGCAAGCAAGTCGTCGACAACATGGTCCGCGTGGCCGACTTGACGCGCAAAGGCTTTATCAACGGCGACATTTCGACGGTCATGAGCCCGCGTACCGTCATCACTTGGGCGCAAAACGCGCTGATCTTCGGCGATGTCGGCTTTGCATTCCGCCTGTCGTTCCTCAACAAATGCGATGAGGCCGAACGGGCACTGGTCGCCGAATATTATCAGCGTGTGTTCGGCAAGGACTTGCCCGAAAGCGTAGTCGGCAAGGGGTGATTGCAAAACATGCAATCGTGCGTGAGCCGGACGCACGGCGTCCGGTTTCGCTTTCGCGCCGCCAGCGAAACGACTAATTACCCTGCTGTCCGGATGATTTTGAGGAGCAGGCAGACAGACGCTTTGGCTTGAGCTTGATGATGGTGGCGGTCCGATGTTTGGACTGGTCCCGCGATTTGGCTGTTGCTTGTGTCGTCCCGCCTGCGCTCCCGACAAGGGCGCATCCGCCCGACCCACATTCCTACCGATCGATTCCATACGTGTTCATCGAGCACAGACCCGTTGCGTCGCCTGCGTCGGACGTACCGACTTGGGGGCGGCTTCCCCCGATGATGGAGACGATGATGAACGACGAACAGGGATATCGCAGCCCTAGCCTGGTCCGCAGGCGCGGCATTGGCCGTGCGATAATTGCCGTCCTGGGCACGTTTGCGGTAATCGGTATTTTTATGAGCAGCTTTGCCCGGGTCCAGCCCGGCAATGTTGGCATTCGCGTGAACAACATCGCGGGCGGCGTGTCCCCCAACTCGCTATCGGTGGGCTGGTATTTCTCGCCGCCGGGCACGCATATCTATGAATATCCGGTTTTCACGCGCACCTATACCTGGACGGCAAGCGCGACCGAACAAAGCCCGATCGACGAAAGCTTTAGCTTTCAGGACAAGAATGGCCTGTCGCTCAGAGCCGATGTGGCGGTCAGCTATCATGTGGATCCAGTAAAGGCGTCGATCCTGTTCCAGCGCTATCGTACCGACATGGACCAGATCATTGCTGGTCCGCTCCGCAATGCCATTCGCAACGCCATCGTCGAGCGGGCGGCTCAGCTTGGCGTCGAGCAAATCTATGGCGACCACAAAGCGGAGCTGATCAACACCGCGCGGCAGCGGGTGCAGGCCTTTTTTGCGCCGGTCGGGTTGCAGGTCGAGCAAATCTACTGGGCGGGCAATATCGCCGTGCCGCAGGCGGTACTGGAACAGATCAACGCGAAGATCGCCAATGAACAAGCGGCGCTCGCAGCGCAAGCCAATGTCGCGACCGCGACCGCTAATGCCAATGCGCGCATCCAGAAGGCGCGCGGCGATGCCGAGGCGATCCAGGTTGAGGCGGAGGCGATCCGGACCAATCCAGAAATCGTCAAGCTTCGGGCGGTCGAGAAATGGGACGGCAAGCTGCCGACCTATACCGGCGGCGGGCCGCTGCCCTTTATCGACGTGAAATGAGCAGGGCGCGCCGACGGTTCTGCCGTCGGCGCGTTTTGCACGGGGCCGCTTTCTTTTGCTGTCGATCGGCTGGCCCAGCCGCGTGATCGCCAACGCAACGCCCCCTGATCGGCAAGGATTTATCCGAGAGCGTTGTCGGCGAAGGTTGACGATACAGTGCGCTCAGGCCAGCCTCATCAATGCTGGGAACGCACCACGGGCCCGCTGATTTCACCGCCATTGAAGGCATCGGTATGGATGTTCAGCACGATTGAACCGCCTTCCATGGCAGTCATGAACTGATCAAAGCTGGCCTTTGATCCCAATGTGGCCATGCCTTCTGCATAGGGCCGTGCCCCGGTATCGACCGAAAATCCGTCTGCAGTGGCGGTGTAACTGGGGCCGAACGGCAGCGGGAAGGCGAGCATCGACGCATTCGGGTCGCTCAGATCGGTACTGGCATATTGATGGAGATGGACCGGGCCGATCGGTGCGGCCACCAGATTATCCCAAAGCCCGCCAATCGATATGCCGACAACCTTTAGCTGCACCGAAACGGTTTGGGCGACCGCATCCACCTTGATGATGGCCGTCGCCGTTGCGGGGGAGCCAGTGTGTGCCGATACCGAATTGCCGCTCAGGGCTGCGGTGAAACTGGTCTGTTTGGCCTGTGCCATCGCCGGAATCGTGACGGCAGCGACCACCATGGCAGCGCGTAGGTACATTTTCATTACGTCGTCCTCCCGGTCATGAGCCGCCAAATTGTTATGCACTTTGGGTGTTATGTCGAATCGGATTCGCAGCCATCTCTGAATATTGGACATCCTATTGGCGCAGCCTTGCAGATAGGGCGCCGGTATTGGCCAACGGGATGTCTTCCCGACCGCTTTGTGACCGTGCAGAGCCGGGCCCCCGCCGTTGATCGACATGTTGCCATAGGCGGACGGCACAGCCTCTCCGGAGGCGCAGGGGTTGCTGCGATGGATAGGGTGGACTAAGCTGACTTAGTCCACTTAGAGGCGAGCGATGGCAGAAGCCGATCCCAGCAAGACGTACAATGTCCATGATGCTAAGACGCATTTTTCCAAGTTGATCGACCGGGCCCATGCTGGCGAGGAAATCATTTTGGCCAAGGCGGGGGTCCCCTATGCCAAGCTGGTGCCATATGGCGATGTCAATTTGCCGGGCCGCAAGCCTGGCGGATTGAAGGTCACAGGCCCCATTCCGGATTCGGTGTGGTTCGATCCTCTCTCCGAAGACGACCTTGCCCTTTTTGAAGGCAGAGGCCCAGGCGAATTGATGTGAGCCGGTTTTTGCTGGATACGCATACGGCATTGTGGTGGTGGACTGATCCAGCGCCATTAGGCAGCGCCGCGCTTGCAACGCTGACGGCGGGGCAGGTCGAGCTCTATGTAAGCGTCGCAAGCGTTTGGGAAATTGCCATCAAAACCCAGTCGGGCAAGCTGACAATGATCGAAAATTTTGAGCGGGATTATAGGGGTTTGATGCGCGCCAACGAATTTCGCTCGCTAAGCGTTACGGACGATCATGCACTGAAAGCAGGGTTCCTGATGAGCGGGCATCGCGACCCCTTTGATCGGTTGATTGCTGCGCAGGCAATCATAGAGGATATGACGGTGATCACGCGGGACCGCGCGATCGCCAAGCTTGGTTGTACGGTGATCTGGTAATGGCAAATGAAACCCCCCTTGACCGATTCAAGACCGTGCTTGGCGGTGCAGCGCGCGTGCTGTCTGACGAGGCGGAGGTGGAGCTTGCCTATACCGCCGATGCGCCGACGCAATCGGGCAAGCATATCAAGGTGCCGATGCCCGCGCGCAGTCTGCCCGCCGATCAAGTGGCCGAGGCGCGCGGCTTTGCCGATGGTTTTGCACTGCGGCTGAAGCATCATAATAGCGCGCTGCATTTGAAGGGCGCGCCAGTCGAAGCGGTGGCGCGCGCGGTGTTCGATGCGGTTGAGAGTGCGCGCGTGGAGGCGCTGGGCTCGCGCGGCTATCAGGGCATCACCGATAATCTGCAAACCGCGCTCGGCGTGCGGATGCGCGCTGACCCGATCACGCGCGCCCGGACGCGGGACGAGGTGCCACTGTCGACCGCCGTCTCCTTGCTGGTGCGCGAGCGGCTGACCGGGCTCGCCCCGCCGGCTGCCTGCGTGGACGGCCTCGCCATGGTCCGCGACTGGATTGAGGAGAAGGCGGGGAGTGATCTCGACGCGCTCGGCCTCGTCATCGACGATCAGGCCGCGTTCGCGCAAATGTCGATGAAGCTGCTCCAGGATCTCGAGCTCGTCGAGGGCGATCTGCTCCCCGATGAGGCCGATGACGGCGGCAGCGATGACGAGGGGCAGGACGACCAGCAACAGGACGAGGGCGACGACAGCGAAGACGCCGGGCAGCAGGGTGACGGCCAGGTCGAACAGCGCGGCGAAACCACCGACAGCGAGCAGCAGGAAGGCGAGGGCAGCGAAGCGCGCGACGATTCGCTCGACGATGCTGACGGCGAACCCGGCGACGAGGGCGATGACGGGATGATGCCCGTACGGCCCAACCGGCCAATGGCGGATTTCGCGCCGCAATTCGAATATAAGGCCTGGACCAACAGCTTTGACGAGGTGATCGCCGCGACCGAGCTGTGCGATGCCGAGGAACTGGCGCGGCTGCGTTCCTATCTCGATCAGCAGCTCGTCCATCTGCAGGGCGCGGTGACCAAGCTCGCCAACCGCCTCCAGCGCCGCCTGATGGCGCAGCAGAACCGCAGTTGGGATTTCGACCAGGACGAAGGGATGCTCGACGCCGCCCGGCTGGCGCGCGTCATCATCAATCCCATGCAGTCGCTCAGCTACAAGATCGAACGCGAGACCGATTTCAAGGACACCGTCGTCACGCTGCTGATCGACAATTCCGGCTCAATGCGCGGGCGGCCAATCTCGATCGCGGCGATCAGCGCGGATATCCTCGCGCGCACGCTGGAGCGCTGCGGCGTCAAAACCGAGATTCTGGGCTTCACCACCCGCGCCTGGAAAGGCGGCCAGAGCCGCGAAAGCTGGCTCGCGGCAGGTCGCCCAGCGCAGCCCGGTCGGCTCAACGACATCCGCCACATCGTCTACAAACAGGCCGACGAACCCTGGCGCCGCGCCAAGGCCAATCTCGGCCTGATGATGCGCGAAGGGTTGCTCAAGGAAAATATCGACGGCGAGGCGCTGCTCTGGGCGCATGGTCGGCTGATCGGGCGGCCAGAGGATCGCAAGATATTGATGGTGATTTCAGACGGCGCGCCGGTGGATGATTCGACACTCAGCGTGAACAGCGGGAGCTATCTGGAACGGCATCTGCGCCAGGTGATCGGCTGGATCGAGGCGCGGTCGCCGGTCGAACTCTGCGCGATCGGCATCGGCCATGACGTGACGCGCTATTATGCGCGCGCGGTGACGATCATGGACGCCGATCAGCTCGGCGGCACGATGATCGAGCAGCTCGCGGCGTTGTTTGATAACGATCGGTGAAGGCGGTCGGGATTTGGCCAGATAGCCCCTCCCCTTCAGGAGTGAGGCGACAGCCCTGTCCCCCGGACAGGGCCGACGGTCGCCTCACTGGGTTGGGGTGGGGGCTTTCCCCACGCACGCCGGTCTCGGTGAGACTGACAGCCCCCACCCCCGTCCCCTCCCCTGAAGGGGAGGGGTGAATCTGCTGACTGGCGACCACGCCAATTTCTAATTACTTTGCGTGAAGAAGTCTTTAGCCTTGGCGTCACCCGCCGGGAGGGGCTTGTCGTGTTGAAGCTCAACTGCATTGAATCGCTGACCGCCATCGGGATCGGCGTCGGCGCTTGCGCGCTCGCGCCGCTTGATGCCGGATTGACGGCCGGTGCCGTTATCGGTGGTGCCGGGCTGTTTGCGCGCATCCGGGAGAATCTGCGCAAGCCCGGCTTGGAGGAGCCCGACACGATACGGCGAGTGCAGAAGGAGGTGCTGCGCGACTGGGATCACTGGCAAAACACGCAGGAGCGTCGTGACGCGGTGACGCTCGCCGATGCGGCGATGACGCGCTGGTTGCCGACCGTGATGCTGACGCGCGAGGAACTGGCAGCGACCGCAACCGAAAGCGGGAAGGATGACGAGCGCTATCCGGTCATCGCGGCGCGCAAGATCGCCGACCGGCTCGGCGACCATGATCCATCGTTTGAAGCACCTGAGGGCGAACAGCCCGAACCGCTCGCCCGGCAATTCGCTCGTGAAGTGATCGAACGTGCGCTGCGGGCGGCGAAGAATGATCTCGACTATGCCACTTTCCTGACGCTCGATATCGCGATCGAACTTGGCCGGGCGATTGCGGAAACTTTCACGCAGTTGAAAAGCGTTGAACAAAAAATGGATGCCGGGTTTGCCGCCGTGCTTGCACGGCTGGATAATGACACAGACATCCCGCTCAAGGCGATCCGCGAGCAGATCGGCAGGTTCATCGAGCTGGACGAGAACGCCTCGCTCGACGCGATCATTGCTCGGATCGACCGGTTCATTCCTGACTACAGGGCGCTGAGTCACCGGATCGAGGCGCTGGACGCCAAGGACAACCGCTTGAAGGGCGCGCAACAGGCGGCGGCCAAAGCGCTCGATGAGGGCGATCTGGAGGCGGCGCGGCGCTATCTGGCGGAGGCGGCGGAGGTCAAGCAAGATCGCGCTGCCGAGTACGTGCAGGAAGCCGCCGCGCAATTTGGTGAGCTGGCAGCGGCCGATTTGCTCGCGCTGGACTGGCGGGCTGCGGACGGAAACTGGAGCCGCGCCGAAGCAATGCTCGCGCCGTTCGACCGCGCCGGTGCCGATGCGCTCTGCTGGCAGGCGACCGAGAAATTGCTCGACCACGGCACGATTTTCGGAGCGCGCAGCGCGCTCGACGCCGTGATCGCGCGGGCACGGGCGATGCAAACGCGGCTGAGCGACGCCGCCGATGACAAGGGCTTTGCAAACTGGTCCATCTGGCTCGGCAATGCGCTCTGCACGCAGGGCCAGCGGACGGGGGGTGAGGCGGGGCTGGCGCTGCTGGCGGACGCCGTTGCCGCCTATCGCGCCGCGCTGACCGTCTACACCGAAAGCGCGATGCCCGCCGATTGGGCGATGACGCAGAATAATCTGGGCACTGCGCTCCAGACGCAGGGCGCGCGGACGGGGGACGAGGCGGGGCTGGCGCTGCTGACGGACGCCGTTGCCGCCTATCGCGCCGCGCTGACCGTCTACACCGAAAGCGCGATGCCCGCCGATTGGGCGATGACGCAGAATAATCTGGGCAATGCGCTCAGCACGCAGGGCGAGCGGACGGGGGGCAAGGCGGGGCTGGCGCTGCTGGCCGAGGCGGTTGCCGCCTATCGCGCCGCGCTGGCCGTCTACACCGAAAGCGCGATGCCCGCCGATTGGGCTGCGACGCAGAATAATCTGGGCAATGCGCTCAGCACACAGGGTGCGCGGACGGGGGGCGAAGCGGGGCTGGCGCTGCTGGCCGATGCCGTTGCCGCCTATCGCGCCGCGCTGACCGTCTACACTGAAAGCGCGATGCCCGCCTATTGGGCGATGACGCAGAATAATCTGGGCAATGCGCTCCGCATACAGGGCGAGCGGACGGGGGGCGAAGCGGGGCTGGCGCTGCTGGCCGAGGCGGTTGCCGCCTATCGCGCCGCGCTGATCGTGCGTACCGAAAGCGCGATGCCCGCCAAATGGGCGATGACGCAGGAGAATATCGCGCTGGCCTTTGAAGTGATGGCGGACTTGCGCGATGATTCGCTGCCTAATCTAAGCGCGGCAGAGGCGGCGGTGCTGGCGGCGTTAAGGGTTTATACGCCCGGGCACATGTCGTACTATTACGGCACGGCGACCGCCCTCCTCACTCGCATCCGCGCCAGAATCGCCGACCGCACCAATTGACCACCCCCATCACCCCACCCCCCACCGGTTTCCACGGCCCCGTCAAACGGTCCGTCACGATTGCCGGTCATCAAACCTCGATCAGCCTCGAGCCCGCCTTCTGGGCCGCGCTGGAGGGTGAAGCCACCGCCCGCGCCCTCCCGCTCAATGCGCTGATCGCCGCCATCGACGCGCTGCGCATCGCCCAGTCGAACCCGCCCAACCTCGCCAGTGCGCTGCGCAGCTGGTTGTTCGCGAATGTCCCCGTTGTTAATGAAAATCACTCGCAACAAGCTTGACGTTGCGAATGACTCTCAATAGAGCTTCCCTATCGCGAGTCATTCGCAATTGGGGACCGATTTCATATGCGTGCGTCAACCTTGCTCGCCACCACTGCCCTGTTCCTGGCGGTGCCGGCGCATGCCTTGCCTAGCGACGACATCGACATGGCCGCCGGGCCGCAAACTGGCACCGAGATTATCGTGACGGGCAAGATCGAAGGCTATCGCACCGAACAGACGAGCAGCGCGACCAAGACCAAGACGCCGTTGGTGGACGTGCCGCAGGCGATCACGGTGCTGACCCGCGAGCAGATTGACGATCAGGCGATCCGGTCGGTTGCTGATCTGGTGCGCTTCGTGCCTGGCGTTTCGGCGGGGCAGGGTGAGGGCAATCGCGACCAGATCACGCTGCGCGGCAACAACTCCACCGCCGATTTCTTCGTCGATGGTCTTCGTGACGATATTCAGTATTTTCGCGGCTTTTATAATGTCGATCGGGTCGAGGTGCTGAAGGGCCCCAACGCAACGATCTTTGGTCGCGGCGGCGGCGGCGGGGTGGTCAACCGGGTGAGCAAAGGCCCGATCATCGGCAGCACCAGTGCGACGGCCGAAGCGACCGGCGACACGTTTGGCAGCTGGGCGGTAACTGGCGACGTGAATGTCGATCTGGGCGCGGCGGCGCTGCGGCTCAACGGTTTTTACGAGGAGCTCGACAGCCACCGCGATTTTTATGAAGGTGCCCGATACGCTATCAACCCGGTAATCGGCACCGAATTGGCCGGCGGCATCAAGCTGCAGCTAGGCTATGAACATGTCAGCGATGTCCGCGTCACCGATCGCGGCGTCCCCTCGCTGGCCGGTCGTCCGCTCACCGGATTTCGCGATACGTTTTTCGGCGTGCCCGGCATCAATCGCTCGCCTTTTGAGGCCAATGTCGTCCGCGCGCGCGCAGAAGCGCCGCTGACCGATCACCTCACCGTGAACGCGCAGTTGCTCTATGGCGATTACAACAAGTCCTACGCCAATGCCTTTCCCGCCACTGCCGTGTCGGTCAATCCGATCACGGGCGCACGCACGCTGGGTGTGGAGGCGTATGATGACTTGACCCAGCGGGAGAATTTCATCGCGCAGGGCAATGCCGAATGGCGCGGATCGACCGGTGGGATCGATCATGTCGTGTTGTTCGGGGGGGAATATACCCGGCAGGATAGCGGCAATGAACGCCGCAACGGATTCTTCAATCCTGCCGCACCGCTGAGCGCGGCCAATCGCCGTGCAACGGTGTCGCTGAGCGACCCCTTCGTCATACCACCCTTCACCTTCGTCGCGGGCGCCGCGGGAAACAGCAACCGCCAGACGCGCAGCACGCTGACGCAAGGGTCGGTCTATCTGCAGGACCAGATCAGTATCGGCGATCATGTCGATGTGATTGCCGGGCTGCGCTACGACCGGATCGACCTGGCGGTGAATGATGTTTTCGCCGGGCAGCAATTCCAGCGCAGCGATGATCTGTGGTCGCCGCGCTTTGGGCTGGTGCTGAAGCCTGCAGCCAATGCATCGCTCTATGGCAGCTATACGCGGTCTTATCTGCCGCAATCGGGCGATCAGTTTCTGTCGCTCACCGCCTCGCTCGCCGCCTTGGTGCCCGAACGGTTCGACAATTACGAAATCGGCGTGAAGTGGGACGTGACACCAGCGCTCCAGACGACCCTTGCTATTTATCAGCTCGATCGCACCAATACGCGCGCCACTGGGCCGACGCCGGGCACCGTCGTGCTGACGGGGGCGCAGCGATCAAAAGGGGTCGAGTTCGGCGTCACGGGTAACCTCACCAAACGGTGGCAGACCAGCCTGGGCTATGCCTATACCGAAGCCGAAATCACTGCCACCACGGTGAACGCGCCGCAGGGACGGCAAGTCGCGCAGGTGCCGCGCCACCAGTTTTCGCTGTGGAACCGCTATCAGCTGCTTGATCGGCTCGGCGTCGGTGTTGGCCTTTATCATCAGGCTGATCAGTTCACGACGATCAGCAACGCCGTGACATTGCCCGCCTATACCCGCCTCGATCTCGCGCTGTTTGTGAAGCTCACCGACAAGATCGACGCGCAAGTGAATGTCGAAAATGTTACGAACACGACCTATTTCCCGGTCGCGCACAACGACGTCAACATCTCGACCGGCGCGCCAACCAATGCGCGCTTCACCCTGCGCGCCCGGTTCTAGAGCGTGATGACGTTAGGTCGATTCAACCTCACACCCGTTCGCCCAGAGCGAAGTCGAAGCCCACACGCTCCCCATGCCCTTCGACTTCGCTCTGGGCGAACGGTGTATGGTTTGGACCAATCCAAAGTCATCACACTCTAATTCGTGCTGAGCGAAGTCGAAGCACAGGGCGCACCGCTTGGCCTTCGACTTCGCTCAGGCCGAACGGAGGTGGTGCAGATTTAACGCACGTTGCTGTAGGTCGATTGAACCTGACACCCGTTCGGCCCCGGATCAGGTCCGGGGGAAGTCGAAGCCCAGGCGCGCCGCATGCCCTGCGACTTCGCTCAGGGCGAACGGCGTATTGGTTGGTCCAATCCCAAGTCATCACACGCTAGCGCCCCAGCAACACCCGCGCCTGGCCGGCAATCTGCGCCAGCATCGCGGCATTGGGCGCGGGCGCGCGGCGGGCGCGATCGACCAGTGCCTTGAATTGGGTGACGCGGCCGGCATTCTCCGTCAGCCAGGTTTCGACGAGGAGCTGCGGGTCGCTGCCCGCATGCCGCCCGAGAAACTCGAGCCGCAACTGCTGGAAATCGCGCGCCAGCCCGGCTATCAGCAGCCGCTCCCAAGGATCGCTCGAGGTGATCCAGGCCGCATTGGTCTGCGCCCAATCAAGCCCCAGCGCCTGGCCGAGATGGGTAAAGGCGCGTGCCAACACCGTCTCATCCATAGCGAGCCGCTGGCCAAGTTCGGCAAGGCCAATCACGCCATCCAGTTCGAACAGCCGCAAGACCTTGTGGCTCAGTTTGGAGGGCACGCCGTAACGCTCCAGCCGCTCGACGATGCGCTGGCTTTGCGTCTGCGCTTCTTCCAGCAGTAGCGCCTTGGCCGCTTTGTCGAGCGCGCCAAAACCCTTGGCGATGCGCTTCAATACCGGGCCGGGGCTCGTGCCGGGCTTGGTCACGCGCAGCAGATCGGCGATCTGCGACCGCGTGGCGATTGCGACTTCGTCGAACAGGATGATCCGCGCCTCTTCGGGCATCGCCGCGGTTTCGATCTCCGCCCAGAGCGCCGGAAGCTCGAACAATTGCTCGATGACCACGAACATCGCCGCGATATCGGCCATCGAAGCGCCTTCCTCCTCCGCAAGTTCGAAGGGGTGGAGCACGCCCATCCGATTAATCAGCCGATTCGCCAGCTTGGTCGCGACAATCTCGCTGCGGAGCTGGTGGCTATCGATCGCGTCGGCGAATTTTGTGCGCATCGCCTTGGGAAAGGCGGCCTGGAGATCGTCGCGCAGCATTGCATCGGTGCCGAGCGGGCTATGCTCGATCGAATCCTGCAGCGCGAGCTTGGCGGTTGCGAGCAGCACGGCGAGTTCCGGACGCGTCAGCCCGCGTCCTTCCTGCGCGCGCCGCAGCAAATCCTCATTACCCGCCAACCCCTCGACCGCACGGTCGAGCCGACCGGCGCTCTCGAAAATCTCGATTAGCCGGACATAGCTTGGCAGCCCCTGGGCGCCATCATGTTCCATGATCGACAGCGCGAGCGTTTGCAGGCGGTTATCCTCGAGTACGATTTTCGCAACATCGTCGGTCATCGAGACGAGCAGCTTGTTGCGCTTGTCATAGGAAAGGCGGCCTTCGATCATCTCGCGGTTGAGCGCGATCTTGATGTTGACCTCATTATCCGAGCAATCGACGCCGGCCGAATTGTCGATGAAATCGGTGTTGATGCGGCCGCCATGCGCGGCAAAGGCGATGCGGCCGGCTTGCGTCACGCCCAGATTGGCGCCCTCACCGATTGCTATCGCGCGGACATCTTCCGCGTTGATGCGCAGCCGATCATTGGCGGGATCGCCAACCTGGATGTTATTCTCCGCCGCCGCCTTCACATAGGTGCCGATGCCGCCGAACCAGATCAAATCGACCTGGGCTTTCAGGATCGCCGAAATCAGCGCAACCGGATCAAGCTCCGTCGCATCAATCCCCAGCAGGTCGCGAATCTGTTTGGATAGCTTGATCGACTTTTCGCTGCGGGCGAAAATGCCCCCACCCTTTGAGATCAGTTTTTCATCATAATCCGCCCAACTGGAGCGCGGCAGCGCAAACATCCGCGCGCGTTCTTCCCAGCTGGTCGCTGGATTGGGATCGGGATCAAAAAAGATGTGGCGATGGTCGAACGCAGCGACCAGTTTGATCGATTTTGACAACAGCATGCCATTGCCAAAGACGTCGCCCGACATGTCGCCGCAGCCAACGACACGGATGGGTTGCGTTTGGACATCGACACCACGTTCGGCGAAGTGGCGCTGGACGCTGATCCACGCGCCCTTGGCGGTGATCGCCATCGCCTTATGGTCATAGCCTTGCGAACCGCCGCTGGCGAAGGCATCGCCCAGCCAGAAGCCGCGCTCGAGCGCAATCGCGTTGGCAACGTCGGAGAATGTCGCGGTGCCCTTGTCGGCGGCGACGACGAAATAGGGATCGTCATCGTCAAGGATCGTTACCTTTTCGGGGTGGACGATCTTGCCCTCAACAATGTTGTCGGTGACCGACAGCAGTGACCGGATAAAGATGCGGTAGCTTTCGGTTCCTTCGGCTAGCCAGGCATCGCGGTGCGAGGGCGGCGGTAACTGCTTGGGATAGAAGCCACCCTTGGCACCGGTGGGGACGATCACGGCGTTCTTGACGCGTTGTGCCTTCATCAGGCCGAGGATTTCGGTGCGGAAATCATCGCGCCGGTCCGACCAGCGCAGGCCACCGCGCGCAACGGGCCCAGCGCGCAGGTGAATGCCCTCCACGCGGGGGGAATAGACCCAAACCTCACGCCAGGGCAGCGGGGCAGGCAGCCCTGGCACCTTGTGGCTATCAAGTTTGAAGGCGAGTGCTTCAATGGCGGCGGGGGCAAAGGCGTTGGTGCGCAAGGTGGCGGCAATCACGCCCCGAATTGACCGCAGGATACGATCATCGTCGATCGCTGACACGGCATCGAGCCCGACATCGATCGCGCGCGCGGCTTCCTCGACGCTCAGCTTTGACTTTGGGCTATGCGCTGCCTCGAACCGCTGGATCAGGGCCTTGGCGACCGCAGGCGCGCGACGCAGCGCGTCGACTACCGTCACCAGTCCGTAACTCATTCCGGCCTGGCGCAAATAGCGAAACCAGGCGCGGAAAAGCACCACGGCGCTGGGTGCTAATCCGGCATCGACGATCAGGCTGTTGAAGGCATCGTTTTCGGCCTTGCCGTTCAGCACGGCCGCAATCGCATTTTCGAGGACCGTCATGTCGCCATCAAGCGCATCGGCTGGTGCCCAATCGCCTGCCGAAATCGCGAAATCATGGACGAAGCCATGGGCTTCATCGGTAAGCGCGGTCGGGACTTCTTCAATGACCCGGAAACCGAAATTTTCGAACACCGGCACCGCATCGGAAAGCGCCAGCGCTCCACCTAGCCGATAGATTTTCAGTCGTTGCCCGGTCTGTGTTCGATACAGCCGTACCGATCGATCACCGCTATTGTTGAGCGTGGCGAGCCGCAAAATGTCCTGTGCTGCCTCCGCCGCGCTATTGGCGGCGCGATAGCCGTCCGGGAAGCTGGCTGCATGCCGCATGGCCAACCGCGCGGCGCGGGTCGGCTCCAATTGTTCGGCGAGCGCTGCTTCAACCGCGGGAACCCAGCCGCGGACCATATGCTGCAACCGCTGGTTGAGCGGGCCGGTGTCGGGCATGCGGCCTTCGCCACGCAGATCGAAGGTATAGCGAATCATCGCGACAACGCCGTCTTCAAGCGCGATCGACCAATTGAGCAACGATCCGTTCGATGCCGCCGCCAGCATGTCACCAATCGCGATCCGCCGCGCGGTCGAAAGATCGTCACGCTGCAGCCAGACAAAGGCGAACATGTGTCGGCCGAGCATTGATCGCACCAGCACCATTTCAGCACGCGGGCGATCCGCCAGCGACATGGCGGTCAGCGATAGTTTTTCGAGCGACTCCTGATCAAACGCTGTCACCAGATCATGCGGTAACGCGCCCAGCGCATGATTGAGTGCCTTGCCGGTATGGCCACGCGGATCAAAGCCCAGCTTCTGTTCAAGCATGGCCAGCCGGGCACGAAGTACCGGTACCTCCTGCGGCGGTGCGCCAAGCGCAGCGCTGGTCCACAGCCCGGCATGGATCGACAGGCCAGCGATTTTCTTGCCGTCCATTACCGGTACGATCACTAGATCAAGCGGCACGTGGCGATGGACGCCGGAAATGAGATTGGATTTGACGACGAGCGGCGGGACATTGCCTGCTTCGAACCATTCCATCGCCAGCACGCGCGAGGCATCGGCGAGCAGCGGCACCGGCTGCTGCTGACGCGTAATCCCTAAGCTTTCTGTCACCCGGCCGTCGCGCAGCCAGTGTTCGTAGCCAAGCAAGGTCAGCTTGCGGTCAGCAAACCAACTAATCAGGGCCGCACCCTCGCGAGCACCCGCGTCCGTGGTGCGGGCCAGCGCTTCAGCATCGGCTTCCATCCGCGCCTGCATGGCTAGCCAATCATTTACCGCCGCACGCACATTGCCAAGATTGCGTTCAAGATCGGTAAGGAGCGCGCGCCGGACTCGGGCGTCGGCGCGTTCCATCTCGATATAGATCATCGATTCGGGGTGGCCGGTGCCAACGCTGAGTAATTTGCCGGCTGAATCGCGCTCGACCGGCAAGACGGGGTGGATGATCCGTTCGATCGATACATCATGTGCGCCGATCGTCGCGGCAATCGAATCGACCAGGAAGGGCATATCGTCATTGACGATCGCCAAGCGCATTTGGCGGTGCATCGGATCGGCGGCGATGCTTTCCAGTTCCAGCCGGGGTATACCCGGCGGGCGCTGCTCGGCCGCGGCAGCCATGAAGCGCGCCGCTTCGGCACGCTCGGCTTTGCCAAACCCCTCTAACTCGCCCGGCAGGGCACCTTCTACCAGCCTGACAGCGAGCGCATCAGACAGCGATTTCAGCGTGGCTTTTACCATTGGGCCGCTATGCGCCCAGCCAGCGCTTAGCTCAAGAGTCTGCGCATTTTGCGCTGCATCCAAATCACGGTGCTGTCACCGGCTGACGGGTTAGCGCGCGGCCTGCTCAATGATCGGTCCGGCGAAGCGATTGTCACCCGACACACTGGCAACAATCTCCAATTGGCCCGCGTCGCCAGCGCGCGCGACGAGCAGGACGAATGACCCTTTGGGAAGGTCGACGGGGAAATCGATCGTTGCGATTGGCGCGCGCATGCTGAGCGCCGCGCGTGCTGCCGTCAGTGGGTCTGGGGACGGGGCAGGGCGCGGGGCAGGGCGGCGCAGCGCACGTTCTGCGGCGACAATGCCTTTGATCCCGCCTTCTGCCATATCAAGGAAATCGGCGAGCGCGCCGACTGGAACGTTGCAGCGCCGCGCATGGGCAAGGACGGCCGCAAATTCGGTGATTCGCGTCTTGTCATAATCCTGGCCAAAGATCAGCTTGACGACCGGCGTCATCGGCGCGCGGGCTTGTTCAGTGATCCCAGCCCCCGCCAACAATGCCGTATAGCCAACCGGATCAGTGCTGGCCGCGATAGAAAAATCAAAAGCGCGGCCGAGCGCACGATAGAGGGCGGACCGGCTCCGCGTATCGGCCGCGCGCGCAGCTGCGGCGGTTTGCTGGGCGAGCATCAACTGATCGGCAAGCCCAGCGGCGATTACGAAGGCGGAATCGTCGTCGCTGGATGGCTCGTGCGTATCCTCGAAATCGTCCTGGCCGGCGCTTGGGCCACTCGCCCAAGCCGGTGCCGCTGCCGTCACGGCCTGACGTGGCGCCTGGCTGACGGCGACGGCAATTTCCGCATTCAGCTTGGCCTGGGTCTCGGCATCGACCAGCTCTTTCCAATTGATCACGCCATAGATGAAATCAATCGTGTCATCGTCTGACGAAAATGGCATCAAAATGCCGCGATACATGGTGTTGTGGCCGCGCGTGCTCACGAACTCCGCTTCGAAGCCGATAGGCGCGCGATTGGCGATGATCTGCAGATAATGATCGGTCAGCCGTGATAGCAGCGAGCGGCTGGGGACCTGGCTGATATGGGTGGTGGTTGAATCAAGGTCGCATTCGGTGCGCAGCGCGCGGCCAAGAAACTGGATCGCCGGATTTTCGATCCCGGCGGTAAAATCCAGCAACACGCTATGCGCGCCGAAATCAGCGATATTTTCAGGATCCAGGTCCTCAATCAGCGGATAAGCGCGGCCGCGCAGCAGCGACACCCAGTGATTATAGGCGCGCACATGCATGCGGCGCTCATCCGTGCCGATATCGACCTGGGCATTATCGTCCACGCACAGATCGGCCTGGTCGTGGCTGTCATAGTCGGTGCGGTCGTCTTCGAACCCGCGGAGCGTGTCCATGCGCATTTCCCCAATGGGCTCATGCCCGGTGCAACGCTGGTTTTGACGCACTGTGGTAAATGTTACGTAAAGCCCGGCCCCGAAGTTTGACGGGCGGGGCAGGCTGTTCGTTGCAGCCACGAGCAGTGCCCCAGACCGCCCGACCTGCCGCTTGCCAGCCCCGAACCCGTCTGATAGGGGCCCATTCCTCACCGGCGCCCACCGACGCGCCGATGCCAGGCGCCGCTTTAGCTCAGTTGGTAGAGCATCGCATTCGTAATGCGGGGGTCACAGGTTCGAGTCCTGTAAGCGGCACCAGTATTTTCAATGACTTAAGGGGCGCTCGCGGGCGCAGCAAGATTTGCGCCCCACCATTTCCCCACTGGATAGCTGCAAAATTCGCCACCCGTTGCCCTTTGGCGCGGCGTGGCGGAATGCGCCCGGTTGGGTTGGTTTGCCTGCCGTATCGGTCGGCACGCCGGCACGCTTGCCGCTGTCGACCTCGGCCTTCTTCATCCACTCGTGAAGCGTCTGCGGTACGCAGCCGATCTTGTCGGCAACCGACACCACGGCCGATCAGCGCGAAGGATATTCGCTCTCGTGATCCAATATCATCCGCACCGCACGGGCCCGAACCTCGTTTGAAAACTTGTTCTTTGTCTTGCTCATATCGGCTCCGCCTCCTCGGGAGTTGGAGCCTCTGACAATCCCGGGGCGCTCCAGTTTGCTGGACGGGAGGAAGCGCCGATGAAGCGTCCGTCGGAACGTCCCATTGCGCGGGCATGGCGGTGGCCTTTCCGGCGTTGCCGAGTGTCGCGAATTTCGCCGCCGTAGCAGTCATGTCGTCGGCGCGAGCCTCGCAACCGGCACGTCCGCTCCAAATCGTTTTGAGCGCCGTCAATTTGCGGGAATGGACACTCGACGGGAAAATGCCGGGGATATCCCTTTCCCAGGCCGCAAGCGCCTTGGCGGAATGCGCCATCGTCCTGGTATCATCCCGACGCGCTAAGACCATCTTCAGCCCCAGGAAACGCGCGAGGGCCAGCTTAAGGACGCCTTGGCGCGCGCGACGGCTTCGTGGGTGGTCCATCCGATGCGGGTGCCGTCGCATTCGCCGCTGCGCTCACCCGCGCTACCGGCAAATAAGAACAAGAACCCCGCTGAATCTAGCAATGAATTGATGCTCAAAATGGCTCTTCGGTAATGGTCTGAAACGCCAATTTATAGTTGGCACGGCAACCTGTAATTTCTACAGCCGTCATGTTATTTGGATTAATAATGACTGAGCATTTCACTGTTTTGAAAATTCTACAATTTTTAATTAACTGATGTATATTTAATTTGCATTATTAATATTAGAGATAATAACAGAATTCAAATTATAATGTTGAATTTTGAAAATGATTTTTACAAACAATGCCCCAAAAGGTATGGATCATTTCTCAAATGGCTTATATCTTACACAATACCCCTTATTGACATGGTACACTAAAATGAGCGACGCACGAAATCAGCTGCAAATATTGGTTCGTATTGATCGCTTGCGGATAATTATCCTTCTGCATGCGGCTTTTCCCTTTGCCGCCCTGGGTCAGCAGACCCAAAATCAACCGCAAACCGCATTGTGCTCGACCTTGAACAGTGCCTTACGCGCCGCCAATCCCAACACAGATTGCCGCGAGGTAAAGGCAGGTGCCGTTATTGCCCCATCGACCGATGTCGGTCGGTACATTACGGCGCTAAATGAGGCAGCGGAACGATATGCGCGCCACTTCGGTGCCCCCAAGCGACCAATCATGTTGGCGGTGGGCACCGAGCTCTTGCCCGACCAAATTGCTAGCCTCCGCGCGCGAAACATCCCGTTGCTTAACTGGCCCCGGACGGTGCTGGATCCAAAGGTGATTGAGGCTGCCATCCGAAAGCAAATTGATACCCAATTTCCAGCAGCGACTGCCGAAGCGAAAGCCGACATCTTACAGAAGCTTCTCGCCAAGCTGTCAGCGACGCCGGGAAACGCTGGGGGCAGCGTTGAAATGGGGATCATCCAGCATGAATTCGGCCACCTCTGGTTCATGCTTGATTTTGATGGTTTGGCACCGCGCGCCTCCAAATCCGGTTATGGCAGCACGGCGCCTGACTGGCTTGACGAAATGGCCGCAGTTCTGGTCGAGAACGACGCGATCACTACAAAACGCCGCAGTGATCTCAAAATGGCACTTCGCCGACCAGGCGGCAGTCGATTGGAGACGCAGTCGCGGTTGCTCCAGCGTGACCATCCAATGCCGAGAATCGCAAATGGCAAGGTCGGCAGCGTCGCGGTCACGATCCGTGCCGACGCCACCAATGACGCGGCGGCAGCACTTGAACGCGAAACGGTATCAGATTTCTATATCCAGGCGCGTGGCTTTGCAGACTTCGTCATTGCAAGCACGCACGACGACATGGTTTTCGGAAAGATTTCGGTGGCTTTGTCGCGCGGCCAGAGTTTCGAGCGGTGGCTCAGCGAGAATGGCGCGCAAATTGGGTTGAGCGACTCACTCCCAGGTCTTGAAATACAATGGCGCGCGTGGCTCGTTGAGCAATCTGCCGAGGCTGTGGCAAAGGCCTGAATGGGTCGTTATTCGCTGCGAAGCGCCTCGATCGGATCGAGCGCAGCAGCACGACGAGCCGGCAGATACCCTGCTGCCAATCCCGTCAGCAGTGATGTGGCCAATGCGAACAAGGCGTCGCCAGGCGCTACCGAAATGGGCAGCGCAGAGACGGCGGCGATAATAAAGGCAATGGCGAGGGTCAGCACGAGCCCGATGAACCCGCCAAGCCCGCACAATATCGCTGCTTCTGTTAGAAACTGGTTGCGAATATGGGTTGGCTTGGCCCCCAGAGAAATGCGCAACCCAATTTCTCGGGTTCGCTCGGTAACAGACACCAGCATGATGTTCATGATTCCGATGCCACCCACAATCAGGCTGATCGACGCAATCGCGGCCAGTACACCTTGCACCACCGCGACAACCGACGATGTTGCGCCACTCAGATCTTCCGTGGTCGATACAGCAAATGGGCTGGTCTCATCGTCACTGATACGCTTTCTATCCTTCAAGAATTTCAGTGTCCGCTCGCGCGCGTCGGTCAAATCGACCTCGCCGCCGAATTGAAGCAGGACTAACCCGACCGAATCGTCGTCATTCCCAACGCGAAGCCCCAGCCGTTGGCGTGCAGTCGTGATCGGAGTCAGTGCGAAATCATTCTGATCACCCGAAAGACCACTACCAACAGTCGATGCTATTCCGATCACGGTTGCAGAGACCCCGTTCACCCGAACACGGCGACCGACGGCCTGGTCGTCCCCGAACAAGCGGTCTGCAGTGCTTCGTCCAAGGACAATCACCGAAGCCTGTGTCGCGATGTCGCTGTCACGCAAAGACGCTCCTTCGACGATCGTCAGCGGTGTCACGTCAAAAAAACTCAAATCCACGCCTCGCACAATAGTGTCGGCCCGATTTGCGCCCGCAATGATCCGGGCAGACCCGGAGAGCTGAGCGGCGACCGTGTCGATTCCCAGCAATTGTCGCTGCATCGCATCAACATCGCGATCGGTCAGCGATGCTCGGATCGCCCCGCCTCCGCCGCGTCCATCGGGTGCTGGGTAAACCAACACCAAGTCATGGCCCAACGCATCGAGTGAGCTCGCTATGCTGCGTTCAGCCGCCCGCCCCAGCGAGATGATCAGCACCACCGAGGCAACACCAATGATGACGCCCAACATGGTCAGGAGCGACCGCAACCGGTTCGCCCGGATCGTGTCGAACGCAGAGCGGATGTCCTCTTTCCACATCACGGCGTTGCCGCACGCGCGTCTTGCTCAGCTGCTGAGGTTTCCAGTGCCCGGCGGGCATTGTCCGAAACGACCCTTCCGTCAAAAAAATCAACGATGCGTCGTGCCCGGTCGGCAACGCGCGGATCGTGCGTAACCGTGACCAGGGTAATACCCCGCGCCTGCAGTCCGTCGAGCCGGTCCAGCACGTCACGCGATGTCTCACTGTCAAGCGCGCCGGTCGGCTCATCGGCTAGAATCAGCCGCGGATTACCGACCAGCGCGCGTGCAATGGCAACGCGCTGTTGCTGGCCGCCCGACATCTGGGCAGGCAAGTGATCGAAGCGATCATCAAGCGCCATTGCGGCCAACGCGTCGCGCGCGCGTTCGCGGCGTTCCGGTGCCGGGACTCCCTGATAGATTAAGGGCAACGCGACATTATCGACCGCATTCATTCGCGCCATCAAATTAAATTGCTGGAAAACAAAGCCAATCGTCCTGCTACGAAAACTGGCCAGTTGATCGATCGTGAACTGAGTAACGTCGGCACCATCAACAATCAACGCACCGTGAGTAGGTCGATCAAGGCATCCGAGCAGATTCATGAACGTCGACTTGCCTGAACCCGACGGCCCCATGATCGCGACATGATCGCCACGGTCGATCTTGATGCTGACCGAATCGACCGCGACGACTCTGTTGCCACCCAAATCATATATCTTGGTGACGGCAACCGTTTCGATAAGGGGGTCGAACACCTTCATCCGCTAATAGCTCGCAGATCGAGCCCGACCAATCGCTATCCGATCACCTACTTTAACGTCGCCCCCGACGATCTGCACCATTTCGTCTCCCCTGATTCCCAGTTTGACCGGGACAGCGACAAGCCCTCCCGGTGCATCGGCGTCAGCTCGCCAGATCGTCGGCCTACCATCTGCTGGCGCGCCCGTTGATCTCACCTCTCTTGTTGTGGAAATCGGGCCATTGCCGCCACCGCCGCTCGGTGCGACCGAGACGTTGATGCTGCTGATCTTCGGGATCAGCCAACGTTCCCCTGCAAGCACTGGCGTGAACCCAATCGCCGACAGCGGCACACGGATCGCCTCCTTCGCGATCGCAGTCAGTATCTCGACATGAGCAGACATACCCGGAAGCAGGCGGGCATTCTTATCGAAAACCTCGATGATAACGGTATAGGAAATGACATTGCCCGCATCGATAGCCTGAGGACGAACCTGACTGACGGTGCCCAAAAAGTTGCGCGTCGGGAACGCCTCGATGACGAACCTTACGGTCTGACCAACTCGAACCTGGCCGATATCGGCCTCGTTGATGCTCGCCTCAATCCGCATGTGCGACAGGTCAGTCGCAATTTCGAATAACACGGGCGCTTGGAAGTTCGATGCAAGCGTCTGCCCCGGATCGACTTGCCTGGAAATCACGACCCCTGCGATCGGCGAAATGATCCGTCCGCGCGCGCGGACGGTGCGGGCATCAGCGAGCAACGCCTCGGCCCGCGCTAATTCTGCGCGCGCGCTTGCCATTTGGCCGCCTGCACCCTTAACATCCGCTACCGCACGCTGGTTCAATGTCTCAGCATTTTCAAGCTCACGCTTCGCCACAAAGCCACGCTTATATAACTGTTGGAGTCGTTCGTTATTGCGGCGGGCGTCGGTGACTCCTGTCAGGCCACGCGTGATCGCCGCTTCGGCCTGAATGACATTGGCCCGCGCGAGCGCCACCTGCGCTTCGGCCTGACGGACCGAAGCATCCAAGCGTACGGGCTCAAGTTCTGCAAGCAGTTGCCCTTGCTGCACATGATCGTTGACGTCGACCAGAACTTGCGAAACCAGTCCTGATGCCTCAGCGCCGATCTTCACTGTCTGTAAGGGGCGCAACCTGCCCGAGGAAACGACCGATCGTTCGACATCACCGCGCGTAACATTCGCCATTTGATATTCGGGCTTCGGCACAGGCCACCAAGACCAAGCAACTAAAAGCGCGATCAATGTGACAATTACCGACAGCCGTGGCCGTTGCCGAAACGTCCTGCCGACCATCATTATAAAAAGTCTGGCAAGACGCATCACGCTGATAACCGACAAGTCAATTAATCAAATACCTATAAACTGCCCTGCGTGCCGATTTACGTCGATACTTCAATTAAGCGGCGTCATCGTTGCATTTCCAATTTTTATCGAACCAAGTGGCAATAAGGCAGAACTTACGAGCACCTGGCCAATGTAAGAGCGTTCATTGTCACGCACCATCTCCAGTTTAATGCCCGAACCCTTTTCCACCGGGTTACCGAGCACGATCATCAATTTATCGTTCGCCATGGTGCATTGCGCTGCGACGACTGCATTATTTCTCACGGGATCTGACAAAACGCAACCGCTCAGCTTATTATTTCGCACAGAAAATTCGGCAGTATATTGTCCGCCCGTGGCAGCTTGCGTTCTGTCCTTTGATTTCACGGAAATACTAACGCCAACGCCAGCACGCTGCTCTGCCTTCCATTTCAGCAGATACCTGCCATTCGGGATTGACGTGGCGATGGCAGAAGCTGGGTACGCCGCATTGCCCTGGTTGCAGGCAGTACCAAGCAGGACAAGAAATCCCGCTGTGCCGATCGCCATTGCCTTCACCATAACGCGCATCTCCAATGAAAAAAGGGTCGATACGATAGCAAATTATTCTGCCGTATCGACCAATTAATTTCAACAATGAATGTTAATCATGCCTTAGTATCAGCGTTCACTGTCTGACAAATTACGGTGTCCGCGTCGACCTGAACACAAACCGTAATATCCACCGCGACGATGATGAGTTCGACGTGAACAGTCACCGCATTTGCTGGCGCTGTGGGGATCAACGCCAGCATCGGCGCAAGGGCAATTACGGAGAATAAGCGACGTGCTTTCATAGGCAGTCTATTCATGCGAAACTCCCGTCATGTGAGCGATCGTAAAAGGTCAACTTGAAGGTCACATTTCGGAGATATTTGTTCAAATAATAATCGGTACCAAATCGAGCCTCATAGGTGAGTATTTTTCTGATTTAAAGATTGTCGGGAAGTTTACTTATCGATTAGCGATAGCATAAGCAGGACTTGATATTTTAGGATATGCATGGACGACCGACTGGGTAGGCCGATCGCTGCATGCGCTTGATTGTGTCGGACTACTGACGCGCCTAAAGGCGGCATGACTCCCGCGCTCCCAAACCTACGCCAAGGCTTCCATTACGGTGATTGCCGGATGGTTGCCGCTACCTAGATTCTCATCTCAAGAACGCAGATCTATCATTTATAATCAGATATTTATGAGTTCATGGCTACGACGTTTGGTGGCGCGAGTACATTGTCTTGCAAGCCGATAGTCGTGACGAGGCGGCGCGCATCCTCACAAAATCGCGCCGCATACGGACAATGCGCTTTTTCGATCTGGTTGCGAACAGGACGAAATACAAGCCGCTCGCCGTCGTCGAGCGAACGCGAAACTGCCCGACGATGAGGGCAAAATCACTGGCGACTGACGGAAATCGTCCAATGGTTCGCCTGTCTATCTTTGTCCTCTGCAGGGCACCAGTTTTTGCACAATTGGGATCGCTGAGAGGTCGCAGCTGGCACGATGCCAGCGTGCGGCGGTTCTAGTTTCGGACTATTTTTCCTTTACTTGTTGGAGAATGTTCCCGAAATGTTCTGGCCGCAACGAACGGCGAGGGCGACATGATTCGAACGTCAACCTACAGGCAGCAAAGTGCTTTTTCGTGGTGGCTGCGAACCGGCAGGCTGCCCCCGGCTCCAACGCCTGACGGGATCGAACGCAAATTCAACCCCTGGCATGATCCGTTGGATGGCCGGTTTACCTTTGCGGGGGCGGGACGCCATTATGGCGCAGGCGGGGCCGGCCCGGCGGGTAGCGCCAGCAGTCGGAACGCTGATCCTATTGGCCGCCAAAAGCCTCGGCCACCGGAGCGCGCAACGCGCCCAAGTGCGGAAACGCCGCCCGCCGGACAAACGGCGCAGCAACGCAAAAAGCCAGTACTCCAAGCGACGGGCGAGGTGCGGCCTAAGCCTGTGGGTTCGCCGCGTAACGATCAGCGCAATCCCGTCGCCGACTTTATCATCGGTGTCGGAGAGGGAGGCTATGATGTGGCAAAAGGAACGGTCGAGGGCGTCTATGCCGCATTGACGACGAACCCGGTCACCACCCTTCGCAACGTCGAGCGCGGAATCGCGGGGATGATCGATACGGCGATCGCGGCCGAGGACACACCGGCCCGTGTCCAAGTGGCGCGCGCGGCGAGTGCGGTGGCCAATGCCTCGGCGCGCGATATCGGTCGTGTCGCGGGGGCAGCCGCTGGAGACGTCGCGCTTGCAGTTGCACCGGGTGCGGCACTGGCAAGGGTTTCCGAATTGCGCCGCCTTCGTAAGGCAAGGCCTAGTCCAGGTCCGTTTCCGCCGCCGAAGGTTCACTAGGTGAGGGAAAATCTCGGCCCCGACAGTTCAGCAAAGCGATACAACGACGCCGCGCCGGGTGCACGATCCGGATACGCGCCGGCCTTGATGCGCACCATGCCCGACGGATCAAAGCGGCCAGTTAAGTTTGACGGCGGGGGAGACATCGACCACCCCATCGACCGAAAGTTAAAAGTCGTCGACGCACCACATGCTCGAGCACAAGCATTCCGGCAATCTGACGTGCTAGGGCAGCATCGGACTACCGGAACCTGGGAGGTTCCTACTATTACCCAAAGAAATAAAGCGCTCAAGATGCTCAAGAAGTTGAATATTACTAACATTAAAGTTAGGGTAGTAAAGCCATGATGAACTTGCAGGTCGCGCGAATAATTGCGAATTATGTTTTATTCCTCTATATGACTGATGACAATACACTAAATCCTGACGCTGCTGTCCAACAGATGGAAGAACTCGCTAACGACATGGAGGCGCTTGATAAGGATTTGCTTCGAGGTTTGATCGACGCATTCGCTGTGATTGCTCCGGAATATAGTGACGAGGCGCAATTGACGGTACGCAACATAGCGCATGACTTCTATCTAGAAGAAGCGGTGGCGGCTGACGATCCAGCGAGATTGGCTGAGTTGGAGGCATTGCGCGACGCGGAAGAGGGGTGAATTTGCTGGCGCGCTAGACATCTAGTGGCCGGGGGAACGACGGCCAGTGACGCCGCGCTGGCGCTCAGGGACAACGTAAAATTGCCAACATCAGGGTAAGGGTGGTGAAGCCATGATCGTTACGCAGATTGCGCATATCATTGCGGATTATGTCGTTTTCCTCGAACTCACCGATGAAGAAGACCTAGAGCGGTTTCCGACGATGGTGAATCGATTGGGGATTCCCACGGCTGACTTTTTCTGATTCACGATCTTTGCTGGTGAGGGAGGCCGGCAGAGATGG